>CAZPUI010000040.1:0-16063 GCA_964589695.1 uncultured Solibacteraceae bacterium
GCCCAGACCATGTGGCAGAACGGGAAGTACACGAAGATCAGCCAGGCCGTCAGGAACCACATGTAGGCCTTGAAGGTGACCCGGTTGGCGAAGGCGCCGGTGATCAGGGCCGGGGTGATGATGGCGAACATCATCTGGTAGGCGATGTGCACGATGAGCGGGATGCCCGCGGTGGAGCCGCCCAGGGTGAACATGCTGTTCAGGTTCACATTCTTCAGGAAGGCGTAGTGCGTGGTATCGCCGATGATGCCGCCCATGGTCGGGCCGAAGCTCATGGAATAGCCGAAGGCGAACCACAGCACCGTGGTCCAGCCCAGGCTGACGAAGCTCTGGATCATGATGGCCAGCACGTTCTTGCGGCCCACCAGGCCCCCGTAGAAGAAGGCCAGGCCCGGGGTCATGAGCATGACCAGGCTGCTGCAGATCAGCATGAAGGCGGTGTTGCCCGTATCGATGGGCATGGAAGCAGGATTCATGGAACCTCCTTGGGACCGAGCCAGACTAGGCTGCCCCCGTGCCTTCCGTGACACCCGCGCCCCGCTTTTTACGGCATTTTTACGGCCTGCCATGATGGGCTGATCCAGGTGCCCTCGATCCATGAACCCCCTCCCTGAACGTCCTCTGCTGGTGGCCCTGGGGCCCGAGGCCACGGCCCTGCGCCTGATCCATCGTGCCTTTTGGATGGCCCGGGAGACGGGACGGCCCTGGATGGCCGTGCATGTGGCCGTGGGCGGAAAGGAAGATGCGGAGGAGGACGACCAGGCGCGGCTCTGGCTGCAGGAGGCGGAACGCCTCGGGGGCCACGCCCGGTGGGTGGAGGCGCGCACCATTGCCGGAGGCCTGCAGGAGGTGGCCCGCACCATCGGGGCCTCGGACCTGGTGGTGGGGAAGACCCAAGGGCACTGGCCCTGGGTGCGCCTGGGACACGCCCTGGCCCAGGAGCTCCAGCGCCGTTGCCAGGACCTGAGGATCACGGTGGTGCCGCTGGAATCGGAGGTCCGTCATCCCCTGCGCCTTCCCCGGGGCCCCGAGTGGGTGGGCGCCGCAGCGGCCAGCCTCATGGTCCTGGGGGCCTGCACGGGGGTGGGCTGGATCCTGCCCCCGGAACAGCCCCTGCCCGCCATTTTCCTGCTCTACCTCCTGGGAACGGCCCTGGTGGCCCAACGGTACGGTCTCCTCTTCGGGGCCGGGGCGGTGGCGGCGAGCGCCTTCGCCTTCGACCTGGTCTTCGACAGCCGTCCAGGCTCCCTGACGGTGGGCAACTGGCCGATGATGGCGCTCTTCCTGGCCATCCTGGCCATGGGGCAGTATGCGGTGGCCCTGTCGGAGCGGCTGCGGGACCAGGCCCGGGCCCTCCGGCGGCGCGAGGCCCTCATGGCCTCGATGCTGCTCCTGGGCACCCAATTGGCCCGGGCCACGGACCGGTCCCAGGTGGAGGCCACCCTGGCCCAGGTGGCCCCCCGGTTGCTGCACCGTCCCGTGGAGGTCCGGCTGGAGGCCCCGGAGCCCCTGCGGGTGGCCGGCCCCCCCCTGGCTCCCCACCAGGAGGATCTTCGGGAGGCCATGGGGGCCCAGGTGGCCCTGGCCCTGGAGCGCCTGGAGGCGGAGGCGGCCCTGCAAAAGGCGCAGCTGGCCCAGGAGACCGAGCGGATCCGTTCGGGTCTGCTGGAGGCCATCGGCCATGACCTTCGCACGCCCCTGGCGGCCATCCAGGGGGCGGCCTCCAGCCTGCTCCTGAGGCCCGTGGACCCCCAGGCCCGGGACCTGCTCACCATGGTCTGCGGTGAGGCGGAGCGGCTGGGCACCCTGCTGGGCAACCTCCTGGACCTCACGCGCCTGGAGTCCCTGTCCGAGGTCCCGAACCAGGATTGGATCGCCCTGGAGGAGGTGGTGGACTGCGCCCTCCGGCGCGCGGGGGCGGACCCTGGGAGGGTGCAGGTGGAGCTGCCAGAATCCCTCCCCCTGGTGCGGGCCGACGGGGTGCTCCTGGAACAGCTGGTGTTGAACCTGCTGGTGAACGCCCAGCGCCATGCCCCCGAGGGCCCGGTCCTGCTCAGGCTCCGCGCCCTGCCCGAGGCCCTGCGCCTGGAGGTGGAGGACCGGGGGCCGGGCATTCCCGACGAACTCAAACTCCGGGTCTTCGACAAGTTTTTCAGGCTGCCCCGGCGGGGCAGCGATGGGGGGGTGGGGCTCGGCCTGGCCATCTGCGAAGCGGTGGTCCGGCTCCATGGTGGACGGATCTGGGTGGAGGATGTGCCCTCCGGGGGCGCACGGTTCTGCGCGGACCTCCCCCGGTGCGAGGCGCCCTCCGTGCCCGAGGAGGCGCCATGAGCGCTCTGAAGGTGCTGCTGGTGGAGGACGAGGCGCCCCTGCGGCGCTTCCTCCTGCCCACCCTCCAGGCCCAGGGCTACCAGGTGCTCCAGGCCACCACCGGGGCCGAGGGACGCCTCATGGCCCGCACCCACAATCCCGACCTGGTGCTCCTGGACCTGGGTCTGCCGGATGAGGACGGCCTGGTGGTGCTGGCGGATTTCCGCGCCTGGAGTGCCCGTCCCGTACTGATCCTCAGTGCCCGCCACCAGGAGAAGGACAAGGTGCGGGCCCTGGACCTGGGGGCGGACGATTACCTCACCAAGCCCTTCGGGGCCCAGGAACTCCTGGCCCGTTTAAGGGTGGCCCTCCGCCACGGGCGCAGGGAGCTCCAGCAGGAAGCCTCCTTCGTCCTGGGGGACCTGCGGGTGGATCTGGAGCGCCGGGAGGTCTCCCTGCACGGGCAGGCCGTGAAGCTCACCCCTTTGGAATACAGGCTGCTGGAGGCCCTGGTGGGCCGGGCGGGCCGGGTGGCCACCCACCAGCAGCTGCTCACCGAAGTCTGGGGACCCGGCAACGAGGGTCAGAACCACTACCTTCGCATCTACATGGCCAACCTGCGACGGAAGCTGGAGGCGGACCCCACCCGACCAGGCTTCCTGCTCACGGAGCCGGGGATCGGGTACCGGCTGCGGGTGGATTAAAAGCCCTTGCGCGCAGCCAGGATGTTTGACGTCTTATTTTTTTACCCACACCTTGCTGGCCACCAGGGTGGCTCGATCCGTGGCCAGGGGCAGGCCCTCCACCAGGACCATGGCGCGGTTGGCCAAAGTCCCTTCCACCTTGGCCTTGGCGTAGTCCACCTTGATCATGCCGACCTTGAACGTCTTGGCCTTGTCGTCCAGGTCCGACACGTGTCCCGACACCAGGCGGGGGCGGTCCGTGGGGGGCTGGGGCAGCACCACCACGTGCTTGGCCTTCAGGAGGCTACCCTCCAGGTGGCCCAGCACCAGCACTTTGGCGTCTTGGGCCAAGGTGCCCACCACCCGGGCCTGGCTGTAATCCACCTTGGTGCTGCCGACCTGGAAGGTCTTGGCGGTGGCATCCAGGTTCGCGACGCTGCCCTGAACCCCGGCCATGGGACGCACCTCCCCGAGGGCCGGGAGCCGTTCCACGCGGGTGGCCAGGATGCTGCCATCGGACTGGGGCAGGCCATGGAGGGCCACCGCATCCCCCACCTTGAAATCCCCGAAGGCCAGGGGGATCCACCTCTGGCCACTGCCATGGGCGGCGAAACGGGTCTTGTCATCGGTCTTGATGGTCTTGCCCAGCACCGTGAACTGGTGCTTGGTGGCGTCGATGGCCGTCAGGGTGCCCCGCAGGAGGCTATGGGCCTTGAGATCGCTCACCTGGACCCGATCCCCGGTGGCGGATTGGATCCCCGAAGCTTCCACGAACATGCCGGGCTGCACCTCCTCCAGAACGGTGGATTCACCGTCCACACTCACGGTGCATCCCGTGGTGTCCAGGGCCAGGCCTCCGAGTTCCAGGGCCCCCTCCTGGCCCCCCAGCAGACCCTCCAGGGTCACGGGGCGGGTGGTTGAAACCGGGGGAGGTGTGACCTTGGGAGTTTCCGGGTCGCGACCTCCGCAGGAAACCAGGAGGGCGACACCGAGCAGGCACGGAAGGAGGGTTCTCATGGGGACCTCTGAAAAGATTCCGTTCAAGGGTCGGCAAAAGGGCGTAGGCCTGCAAGGAGGCAAGAAAGCCCGGGCCGGAATGCCCAGCGGCTGATCGTCCAACCAAGATGCGCAACCCCGCGAGGCGACTGAATTCGCGGGTGGTGTGGGTGACGAGGGTGCAGTCATGGGAGGGGCCGGTGGCTGCCACCGGGAGGTCCCAATCCCCGAAGGGTTGGTGGCGTTGGCAAGCCCAAATCGACGGTGGACAGGGGTTGACCCTGCGGGTCAGGCCTTGGTCGGCACCCGGACTTCCGCCAGGGTCTCGCCACCCATGGTGCCGAGGCTGAGGGAGGCCCGGTTTCCGAAGTGCAGGGCCAGGCGGGAGGCCAGGTTCTTCAGTCCGATGCCGGAACCCTGGGCTTGGCCCGGAAAGTAGGGCACGCCTCCATTGATCACCCGAAGGACGGCGGTGCCCCCTTCCAGGTGGGCGCAGAGCCGCAGTTCCCCACCTTCGCAACAGGGCCCAATGCCGTGCTTGAGGGCATTCTCCACCAGGGGCTGGAGGAGCAGGGGGGGGATCCTTACATCATCCACGGAGGCCTTCCAGTCCCACGTGAGGCGGAGCCGCTTCCCCAGGCGGAGGGACTCCATGGCCAGGTAGTCGTGGAGGAGTTCCCGCTCCTCCGCCAGGGTCCCGAGGTCCGCCTCCGAAGCCGTGAGGATCCTGCGGAGAAAGCTGGAAAGATGCCGCACTTGGGCCTCGGCCAGGGCGCGGTCCTGGTGGATCAACTCCATGATTCCATTGAGGGCGTTGAACAGGGCATGGGGGTTCAATTGGTTCTGAAGGACGCGCTGCTGGGCGGCCAGGGCCATGTTCCGGACCGACTGAACCTCCTGGCGGAGCCTTAGGGTGTGGAGTTTGGCGGCCACCAGGTGGGAGAGGGTGACCACCAGGTCCAGGTGCTGCTGGCCGAAGGGCGCGCGGCCTCCCCGGGCATCCAGGTAGAGCAGACCCACCACCTGTTCCTGGTGGATGAGGGGCGCGAACACCGCAGAGTGGATGCCGAACTCCATGACACTGGAGGGCGGGGGAGCTTCCTCCCCCTGGTCCGGCTGGTGGAACACCATGGCCTTGCGCTGGGTCACCGCCAGGTTCACCAGGGATTTGGAGATGGGTTGGGGCCCGCCTTGGTTTTCGCCCTGGCGCTGCACCACGGGTTCCAGTTCACCCTCCTCGTTGCGCAGCAGGAGGGCCCCCTGGGAGGGGCGCATGTAGTCGAAGAGACGATCCAGCACCTGCTGGGCATAGGCTTCCGGCGAGGAATCCCCCAGCAGACCCTGGGCCACTTCCCCCATGAAACCGAGCAGCCAGGCGAAGGAGGGATCCCCCTCTGCGGGGATGTCCGCGAGTCGCAGGTTGGCACTGGAACTCTGCTCCATGGCGGGGCGGGGAC
This sequence comes from uncultured Solibacteraceae bacterium, assembly GCA_964589695.1. Classification (GTDB taxonomy): domain Bacteria; phylum Acidobacteriota; class Holophagae; order Holophagales; family Holophagaceae; genus CAZPUI01. Next base: position 5,447 of record CAZPUI010000040.1, read on the forward strand.
GCATCTCGTGGTGGGAGTCCAGGATGGTCCCCTGCTCCCCTTCCACCTCCAGGGCCTGGGAGCCCAGACGCAGGGAATCCCCGGGTCGCAGCTGGGTCTGGTGCCGCACGGCGCGGCCGTTCACGAAAGTCCCGTTCTTGGACTGAAGATCCTCGATCCACACCGCCCCATTGCGATAGGTGACGGCCGCGTGCTGCCGGGAGAGTCCGGCATCATCCAGGACAATGTCATTGGAGAGGGCCCGCCCGATGGTGATGGCTGGAGCCTCGGGCCCCACGGGCCAGGCCCCGATTCCCTGCATGCGAATCGTAAGGGTGATCATCTGCTTATTCATGGGCCCAGCTTACCCGTACCCAGGCCGTGTGTGCGATGCCAGCACACCAATAGAAAGTGGATCCAATGCAGGCATTGGGCCCCCACGCGGGGGCCAGAATTCCCATTTTTTGTGTATCCGTAAATCGAGAAATTATTTATTGCCTTTCCATCTATCCACGGAATCAGTGTTGACTGTCATTGGTCTCCCATCTGGATTAAAGATGAAATTGAGGGCCTTTAAATCTGATGGCTTGAATGCAAAATTTGGTAATTCATTCGAAACCAATTTCTCGATGCGTCCTCCCTGTTCGTCGCGAAAGGCAAGCCATACGATGGCAGGATTTTCTTCCAGAGAGGCGAGTTCCCATTGTTTCCAATATCTGTCCATCTCTTTGAATGATTTTTCGCTTATCGGAATGTTGATTTTAACATTTGCACCGAGAACACCATTGAGTGTTCTTGTGGCAAAAAATATATCGCCACTTGGAGTGACATACGACCCGAGCACAAGTCGATCCTTAATCTTGCTGCTTTCTTTCTGGTCAAGGTCGGGCAATAATGATAATTGTTTAATCCGCACTTTTCCTTCTGTGGATCTCACGACGACACATTTGCCGGAATATTTATTCAGCAGAAGGTAACCGTCCTTAATCTGGAGAACCTCATATGCAAGTGGGCTCTTTGATGTGTTTATATTGTCGGACATGAATTTCGGTGGCGCCCCCCCTTCGGAGAGATCAATGATCTCATCAAATGTAATTTTAGAGTTTGTACTGCTTTTGCCGATCGCGAAATGAGACCACTTTTTCTTCAAGTCCCCAAATGGAGGAAACGCTGAAAACAAGAGATAATGATTTGCTCCAAGCGAATATATATCATTTGCAGGGCATTCGTTCAGATCAAAATCCGCTGTTTTTCCCCAGGTCTTCCCATCTGTGGAAGAAAATAGTGTGATTTCACTGGCTTTCCTGCTCCTGATGGAGCAAAATATAAGATCTTGAAAAACATGAACTAAATTTGCAGCTTTCGGTAGGTTGATTTTGGAGGTCCTTCCATCGGGCTCAAGAACCAGCACGGATTTGTCGCTACCCATTACTGCCGCAAATGACCTATCCTCAATAATCATTCGATTCTGCAATAGCCAAACTTTTGGCTTGGCGGGGCCCGAGATTTGTCCCATCAGGAATTGGGAACAGCTCAGGAAAAGTAACAATCCGATCATTTTGCAATCTGAATTTAGCATAACCAGTGTGCCTATGCGGGTCGTGAACCCGAGCAATCGTATCCACCTGAGAGGTCATCATCAACTAGAAATCGAAAGGTACGACTCCTGAGAACCGCGCTCCCCAACCTTATGAATCGGCAGGTAAACTGCGGGTTCAGGCCAGAAGGAGTTCAGGGATCTTCCCGTTCCTCCCTGGACCTTGCCTGCATCCAGCCTTTGAGGGCCTGGAGGTCCAGCGGAACCTGGACCTCCAGGGTTTCCAGCCAACCCAGGAGCTGGGGATGGGTGGCCTCCAGGGCATGGTGTTCCACATCCGCGGCCAAGGAGGCCAAGGTCTGCAGCCCGAGGCTGGCGGCATTGCTCTTCAGGTCGTGGCCCTCCCTGGACATCTGGTGGCGGTCTTCCCGGGCAAGGGCATCCCGGAGTCGCTTCAGTCGCGCAGGTGCGTCCTCCACGAAGGCGGACACGAAGTCCTCCATGCCTGCCTCCCCCCCCAGGGCATCCCAAAGCCGCGCCAGGCGATGATCATCGAGGGCGTGTCCGGCGTCTCCTGCCTTCGACACCTGCAGCTCCCTGTGCTTGGACAGCCGTTGGCATACGACGGACCTGAAGTTATCGAGTTCGGCGGGTTTGAGGAGTACATCGTCGAAGCCCAGGCTCGTGGCCGTGGCGAGGTTCTCCGTGGTCATGGAGGCGGAGAACAGCACGATGGGGACGGTGGCTCCCTTTGGAAACGCCCGCAGGGCCCGCAGGGTGGCGGGGCCATCCAGGCGTGGCATGCGGCCATCCAGGATCACCAAGTCGAAGGGTTCCCTCTGGAAGCGCTCCAGGGCCTCCTGCCCATCCTCCGTCAGCACGTAGTCGAGCCCCACCTGCTGAAGCAGTGCCTCCACCAGGGTGCGGTTGAAGGGATTGTCGTCCGCCACCAGGACCCGCCCTTCCAGGCGGCTGCGGACCTGGGGATGGATCGGAGGGTCCACATCCGGGCCGGACGTGGCGGTCAAGGCCTGAAGGAAGCCCTGCTCGCCAAAGGGGTACTGCAGCCACCCCACCCCTGGGGGAAGGGCGGCCTTGAGGGGGGCATCCAGAAGCACCCATCCGGGGCCCGGCTCGAGCTGGGCCAGGGAATCGCTCACCCACAGCTCCCCACCTTCCTCCACGGGGACGGCGCCGAAGCGTCTGAGGACCTGGTCCACCTGCTCCCGGAGGGCCCCCCGGTTGACCCGCACGCGTACCCTTTGGCCCGCCAGGGGCCGGTCTTCCGGGGCCCCAGCCAGGGCCTCCAGGGGCAGGGTGAATCCGAAGCGGGAACCCTTTCCCAGCTCGCTCTCCGCCACGATGGTCCCGCCCATGAGCTGGGCCAACTGGCGGGTGATGGACAGGCCCAGCCCGGTGCCCAGGCGCTTGGCCTCGCCCTCTGCCTGGGTGAAGGCCGAGAAGAGGCGGGGCAGCACCTCGGGGGGCACCCCGGGGCCCGTATCCTCCACCCTCACCTCCAGGTTCCAGTGGTCCCCTGCGGGTTCGCCGTGTACCCGCACCGCCACATGGCCCTTGGCGGTGAACTTGAGGGCGTTGCCCATGAGGTTCACGAGCATCTGGCGCAGGCGGTGGCCATCTCCCCTGAAGCGCGCTGGAAGGCCCGCATCCACCATGGCCACCAGGTCCAGTCCCTTTTCCTGGGCCCGGTTCCCGAGCATGACCAGGGCCGATTCCACGACCTCCCGCACATCGAAGGGCTCGGCTTCGATCTCCAGTCGCCCCGCTTCGATTTTGCTCAGGTCCAGCAGGTCGTTCACGATCTGCAGCAGGTTTTCTCCCGACCCCAGCACGATGCGCAGGAAGCGATGGCGGTCTTCCTCCCGCAGGCCTCCCCCGCACATGAGGCGCACGAATCCCAGGATGGCATTCAAGGGGGTTCGCAGCTCATGGCTGGTGTTGGCGATGAAGATCGACTTGAAGGCACTGGCCCGCTCCGCCGCCTCCTTGGCCACGGATAATTCCGCGGTACGTTCCTGCACCAGTTGCTCCAGCACCGCATTGCGCCGCCGCAGTGCCCCGAGCCGCCAGCGCACCAGGGCGGCGGCACTGATGCCACCTGCCAGCAGCATCAGGCTCCGGAACCACCAAGTCTCGAACCACCGGGGCAGGACCTCGAACGCATAGGAGGCGGCCTCGCTCCAGGGCATTTGGCCAAGGCGGGCGCGAACCTGGAATCGATAGTGTCCCTTGCCCAGGGCCGGGAAGACCGCCGTCTGGGAATCGAGCCTGCGCCAGGCATCCTCCAACCCGAGCATCCTCACCTCGTAGACCACCTGCCCTTGGAGGGCATAGGTCGGGAAGGTGAAATGGACGGTCAGGGCCACCTGGGGCCTGATGCGGGGCGGGACCTTGGCCATGGGATTCAGGGGCTGGCCACCTGCATCCAAGGACAGGAGCACAGGGGGGGAGGGGAAGGCCTGGGGGCGCTGGCGGCCCGTGCGAAAGCGGGCCAGGGCCCCCGCAAATCCCTGCCAGATGTCCCCGGTGGGTTCCACCAGGATGGCCATGGCGTTGGCATCCTCCGCCGGAAGGCCATTGGAGATCCCGTAGTGCTCGATGCCCGTTGGCGACAGCACATCCACGCCGCGACCCGTTCCGACCCAGAGGCGGCCCTGCAGGTCCTGGCCCAGCTGCAGGACCTTGTCCGAGGCCAGGCCCTGGGCCGCCCCCAGGTGTTCCAGGATCCGGAGTCCTGCCCCTTCCAGCCGGAACCGGGTGAGACCCAGCGGCTCGGCGTAGGCCACCACCATGTCCCCCCCTTCGAGTTCGCGGATGTAGTTGACCCCTTCGGATTTCAACCCGTCCCTTAACCCGAAGCGCTTCCAGGTCCCTTGCCACCTCATGAAGAGCCCCGTGGCGGTGGCACACCAGAGTTGGCCGTTGCGCGTTTCCCACAAGCCCACGGTTCTCAGACTGGGATCGTGCCCTGGGAGTGCTTCTGGAACGAAATGAAGCCTCGCCTCGGTGGCGTTGGCCCTCAGGAGGCCTGCGGATTCCGTCGCCACCCACAGGGTTTCGGAACGATCGATGAGCATCCGGAAGATCCGCTTGGGATCCTGGCCTGCGATCACCGGGTGGTGTTCCAGGCCTCCCCGGAGCGGATCATGGCGCAGGATATCCGCGGAACTTCCCGCCAAGAGCATGCGGCCCTGGGCATCCCCCACCATGGTCCGGATCACCACGGATTCGGTTCCACGAAGGGTGTGCCATTTCCCCCCTTGGAACCTCACCGCACCTTCCACTGTGCCAATCCAGAACGTGCCTTGAGCATCCCTGAAGATGGAGAAGACCGTATCGTCAGGGAGCCCATCCTCCCGTGTGAAGACTTCGAGGTTGCCACCGCCCAGGGCCTGGGCAAGCCCCCCGGTGGCAATCCAGAGATCCCCTTCCCGGTCCTCCATGACATGACGGGCGTCATGGTTGCTCGCGGAACCCCAACTGCTCATGTGGGACCATCCAGCGGCGGAATCCCGATAGAGTCCAAGGTTGGTGGGCACCATGACCCAGCCTTCCCGGGAGAGCGCCAGGTGGCCCTTCAAGGGCTGGTGGAGGTTGGGCAGGAGCACGGGCTGGAACCCACCACCCTCCTCGGCACGCACCCACAGGGCCCGGGAGGACCGCACCCAGAGGCGTTGGTTCCGATCCACCGCCAGACCATCCAAGGCGTGGCCTTGCAGGGCCGCGGGGAGCTCCAGGGCCGTCCATCCGTTTCCACGCCATTGCATCAACCTCGGGGTGGTCACCCCGGCCTGACGGCTCACGCCTGCGGAATAGACGACGGTCGGCGTCGCATGCAGGGCCGACACCTCCAGGCCAGGCCAGCCCGCCACGGGGTGGTAATCGCCGTTCGCCCTCCGCTCATAGAGCCCCGAGGGCGTCCCCACCCAGAGGAGGCCCGCGGGGGAGGTGGCCAGGGCGGAGATGGGTCCCTGGGGCGGAAGGCCGGACCCCTCCGCCTGGAAACGCACGCCATCCCAGCGTGCGAGCCCCTTGGCCGTCCCCACCCAGAGGTTCCCCTGGGGATCCTCATGGAGGCTGACCACATCTCCGGAGGGAAGCCCATCCTGGATTCCGAAATTCCTGAAACGCATGCCATCGAAGCGGGCCAGTCCCACCTGCTCCATGCCCAGCCAGATGATCCCGGAGCGGTCCTGGAGGATGAAGGAGGTCGCGATGTTCTCCAGGCCCGAGGCCGTGGCGTGGATCCGGAAGGGCTTGCGGCCCGTGGGGGTTTCGACGCTCAGCCCATGGGCAACCAACAGGAACCAGGCCGCCCAAGCCATGCAGCAGCGCAGAATCGCGGGGCGGGTGAGCGACATGGGCACTTTCGTATGCCATCGCATTTAAGAACCTTCACCATTCAACAACTGAGCTGGCATTCTGGGCAGCAGCGAAATGAATCAAACTGCATTATTGGTTCTGATGTGGTTCTGATGCGGCCCCGAATGCCTATGTCTTCGGGAAGAACCATGGATCCCATGAATCGGGAACCTCGGCGCCCGGGGAACCTCCGCGCCCTTCCCCGGCGACCTTACTTCATGGACCTCGCCACCTCCTCCTGCGGCCTTCATTGAGCTCAGGGAAGTGGTCTGTCCCGCGGGTCTTTTTCCAGTCCCCGAGAAATGCCGCCTTACCCCCGGACATGGCTGAGGTTCATGTGCGCCAGGCGAAAAGCCTGGGCGAGGGGGTTGAATGACGTGAGCATCTGAAACCTCGCATTGATCCTCTTCGAGTAGTCAAGCAATACTTCAACTGCTTGGACCATGCTCAATTCCGGGACGTCTTGGCCAAACGGATGCAAGACAGCGTGATCACGCGCCTGATCGGGAAGTGGCTCAGGGCGGGCGTTTGGGAGCAAGGGGCGGTCACGTACCCTGACACCGGGTTGCTCCAGCGGGGCATTTCACGCATGCTTTCGAACTTATACCTGCACAAAGTCCTCGACGTGTGGTTCGAGAAGGAGGTCAAGCCATCGGTCAGGGGTTACACCGGTTTATCCAGATCCCTTATCTCACTCCGTAAAAGCCTTGCCAGCATGGATTCCAAGTACGTATGTAGTGGAAAGGGCGTGAGGTTGGCAACCCGCTCTTTTGTGAAACTGGACATATCGCGCAAAAAATCATTATTAAAAGTTTGGTCGGATTTCATATTTGAACTCCTGTTTCCTAGCAGCACTTCCGCACGTTGCATTGATTCATCGTGATTCATTGCCTGAAATTGGGAATACCAAGATTCGCTCGTTGTCTGTTCAAGAGGAAGTCCAATATTTTCGAAAGCACGTTTCAAGTCGTCAAATGTAATAAATTGTTCACGGTGTGCCATATTGAATGCATGTCCTAATGCATCTAACCTTTGTGAAATATGCCAAATATCGGAGACAAGGAGGTCCACTGGGGTGATTCCAAATTCAATTGTCAAGAAAGGCAATTGCCTTAGTTTGGCGAAGGCCTGAAGATAGAGCTCCAACCATCCATTTGCGTTAGCTGCTCCTCGCAATCCAGCGGTCAAGTATCCCAAACGGTAGATTGCCACTGGGTAGCCTCGATCTTGGGCCTCCTCCATGAGTCGATCGGACACCCACTTGGACAAATTGTAGCCAGATACCTGGGGTCCAGGACCTTCGATGTTTCGCGCTGTATCATATGTTTTACCGCGATAGCCGACCCAGTATCCTAAGGTGGAGATATGGTGGACTTCCTTTTGAATTTTGCTGGATGATAACCAAAGAATTTCTTTGGTGGCTTGAATATTGGTTTTACGAAATAAAGGGTAGGGTGTCGCATGGTTTACCATGGCACCAGCGTGGAATATTTTACCAGTGCATGTCGCCACCTCGGTCCAGTGTTGGTCGCCCATACCAAGCCGGGGCTCTGCTAAATCACCAAGAATTGGTATGATACGATCATGCCATAAGGGAGGAACTGGACCTTGAGATTTCAAAGCTTGGAGGAGACGGTTGTGGGCCTCGACTTCACTTTGGGCTCGGATGTGGCAATAAACGCGAGCAGAGGAGCGTTCCAATATCTCTTTCAGCAACGTTGATCCCACAAATCCAGATGATCCTGTTAAGAAAACATCCGACTCATGGGATGAAAGCAAATTCGGTGTGCAGTTGGGTGGAAACACCATGTCTTCCTGGACCGCGTTAAGGATGAATTCACCTGACCAAACGGCTGCCTTCACCTCTACCGTTCCATCCTGGCTCTCATGGCTTAGCCTAAAAGATGCAAGAGAAGATATTGTAGGTCTTCTCATGAATTCTGCGAGCGATATTTCCATCCCCAGGACTTGGCGAACACGGGAAATTAGTCTCACAGCCAGTAAACTATGTCCGCCTAAGTCAAAGAAATTATCATGGCGGCCGATACGCTCCAATTTGAATAACTCAGACCAGATATCCGCAAGTTCGGTTTCGATCGCCCCCTGAGGTGCCTCGTAGGGTTTCATGGCATAGGCATCTCCTTCAGGTGCGGGGAGGGCCTTGCGGTTCACTTTGCCATGGGGGGTGAGAGGCATGGACTCCAGTTGGACAACAGCATTGGGCAACATGTAATCGGGTAGGTGCTCGGAAAGAGCCTTGCGCAGGGATTCAGGGTTTGCCTCAGGGGTAGATACCAGGTATGCCACAAGGACTTTGTTTCCTGGTACGTCCTCTCGTGCGACCACAACGGCTTGTCGCACACCCGGGTATTCCAGCAGCCTCGCTTCGATCTCTCCCAGCTCGATGCGGTACCCTCGAATCTTGACCTGGAAATCGTTGCGACCCAGGAATTCAAGGGTCCCATCTGGCAGCCAACGACCCAGATCACCGGTCTTGTACATGCGAGCCCGTGGATCGTTGCCGAAGGGGTTGGGCACGAAGCGCTCGGCGGTGAGTTCGGGGTGCTTCAGGTAGCCTCGGGCCACGCCATCGCCTGCAAAATACATCTCCCCTGGCACACCCAGCGGCACTGGGTGGCCATGGGCATTCAGGAGGTAGGCCTGAGTATTAAACAGGGGGCGGCCAATGGATGGATCCCCTTTCACCTCAATGGGGCAGATCAAATAGGATGCACAGACCGTCATCTCGGTGGGGCCGTAGCCATCGATGAGGGTTCGGCCCTTGCGCCATCGTTGTGCGACGGCTTTGGAGAGAACATCTCCTGAAAGCACAAGGGTCTTGAGGGAGGGTAGGGTGATTTCATCGGGCATGGCAGCGAGGACGGAGGGGGGCAGCATGGCATGGGTGATGCGATGTTCTTCCACAAATTGACTCAGAGCCGTTCCCACGAGCGGTACCGCGGATGAAGGAAGGTGGAGCTCCGCCCCTGTGCTCAGTGCAATTAATATCTCAAATATGCTGGAATCGAAGCTGAAGGGCGCGAATTGAAGCACCCGGCTTCCTTCACCGGCCTCAAACTCGGTCATGGTGAGCATAAGGTTGCGCAGACCGCGGTGCTCGATCATGACGCCCTTGGGGACGCCCGTGGATCCAGAGGTGTAGAGGACATGGGCAAGACTTTGGGGATGGAGTCCCACCGACACGGGGTCAGGATTGGTCTCGGGATAATCCATGAAATCCTGGGTGAGGTCGAGCAGGATTCGCCCTTCTGCTGCCTTTCCAAGAAGCCTCGGGAGGAGATCACCTTCTGTGAGCAGTACGACAGGTTCGCTGTCGGCCAGCATGTGCAGCATACGATCCAGGGGCAAGGTCGGGACGAGGGGCACGCAGGCGCCACCGGCCTTCCAGGCAGCCAGCGTCGCGATCACGAAACCAAAGCCACGGTCTGCGCAAATGCCCACACATGCTTCGGGGTGCACACCCAGGGATCGAAGATTGTGCGCCAGGCGGTTTGCCCGGCGGTTCAGTTCACCATAGCTGAGTGTTTTGCCCCCATGGACCAGGGCGATGGCTTCGGGTCTTTGGGTTGCCTGGGCCTCAAACAGGGTTTGGGCCAGATCCTCCTGCGGATACGTCATCGCGGTGGCGTTGAAGTCCTCCACCACGGTGCGTCGCTCGGCCTCGGGGAGAATCTGCAGGGCATGGGCCGGTGTGGACGGGGCCGTCCCAAGGGCATCCACCAGATCACCCAGGGTCTGGTGCATCATGTCGCAGATTCGCTCGGGCGAATGGTCAGATTTGATGAGCACAGACAGGGTGAAGCCCTCTCCGTGATCGTCCACGGCCACCGCCAACGGGTAGTTGGTGTGTTCCTCGGACCAGGACAACGCGTGTCTTTGGGGGGCGTTGGTGTCCTGAGCGGGCTGCGGGACTCGGGCTGCCAGCGGGGAATGGCGATAGTTGAGCAGGCTCGAGAACAGCGGGGCCGGGGCCTGGACGCCGCTGCAGTGAAGGGCCAAGGCCAGGGGAGCGTGCTCATGGTGCATCAGGTGGGCCAGGAGCCTCTGGGTCTCGCGCACGGCCTGGAGGATGGGCGTTTCGCCAAGGGTGACCCGCAGGGGCAATGTGTTCATGAATAGGCCAATGGCCCGTTCCGACCCTTCGCTGCCGAGCATGCGTCCGAACAGGACGGTCCCAAAGACCACGTCATTACGTCCCGTCAGTCGGGAGAGCACCAATCCCCAGGCAAGGTGGACGAGGCTGGCGCTGCTCAAACCGAGTTGGCGGGCCTGTTCTCGAATGCGGCGGGCGAGGTCGGGTGCCACGGGCTTCCGGGCGCCGATCATCCCGGTGGCGGTGCCCTGCACATCCATCAGGCCCAAGGGTGCCGTGGGCTCATCGATGTCACCCAGCATGGTCCGGAAGAAGGCCGCATGTTCCTCCTGGCTCATCCCCAGGCGGGCCTGGGCCACCAGATTGCGGTAGGGCTGGGGTTCGGGGAGGGTGTGGGTGCGGTCCTGGAGGTGGGCTCTGATTTCCTCCTGCAGGACTTCCAGGGTGGTGTGATCCCCCACCAGGTGGTGCTGGAGGAGCAGAAGGAGCCAGTGATCCCTGGCTTCATCCCGGGCGGCGACCAAGCTGAACATCGGAGCCTGGCGGATATCGAGGCGGAAGTGGCGAGGATCATACTTGCGCTTGAGCTGAAGAACGAGATCCT
>CAZPUI010000041.1:0-16013 GCA_964589695.1 uncultured Solibacteraceae bacterium
GAAAGACCCGGAAAAGGGGCTGAATCGCGTGGTCGGTGCGGAAGTTGGGCTAGCGATCAATGTTCTTGATGGGGATCTAGTCCAGACTGAAGTTGAAGTCTGAACTTATTGCAGGAGGTTGTCTTGGGTTTGACGTGTCGGTGACGTGTTGGACATTGTCAATCTCGGCTGCGTCAGGTGCCCGATAGTAAGGGTGTGGTCATGGGCCCCAACTGATCACCACGCCGCCACCAGGACCCCCTGGTCCGTGGCGGCATGGGCCCCCAGGGGATCCGTGCGCAGGCTCAGGGTGCTGGCACTCCGGACCACCGCGATGCGGGTTCCGGGGGCCACGCCCAGGAGGATCAGGCGGTTGAAGGGCAGGGCCCCCGCCAGGCTCAGGGTTTCGTCCAGATTCCCTGGAGTATGCTGCACCAGCACGCAGGTCTGGCGGGTGGTATCGGGGCTGTGGAGTACGGTGCCATCCAGCCGTGTCGTGGAGGGAAGGACCCGGGCCGTCATGGCCGTGGCATCCCCTTCGTTCACGCTGAGCACCTGAAGGAAGGAATTCGAGCCCCGCGGCGAACCTGGTGAAACCTCCACCCGCCATTCCCCGGCCTCCCGCAGTCCCTTGTGGGAGCTGACCTTGTCCTCGATGTAATTGTGGGGATTCCCCTTGCCGTCATCCCCCACGTAGAACTCGAAGCCCGGTCCTCCCACGGTGGTGAGCAGGGCATCCTCGGGCAGGAGGGTCTCCTGGACCAGGCCCCCCCTGATGGGCGTGCGCGGCGTGCCGGTGGCGTGGGTCGTCATGCCATCGTCAATGCTGAGGGTGACCTTTTTCCCGGAGACCCCAGGCTGGCGGATGGAATGGAGCAGGACCGTCTGCTTCAGTTCCGGGCGAGGGCTCACCACCCGGTCATGGATCACCACACCGGGATGGGCGCCGGCATGGCCCGGCAGGAAGAGGATGCTGCGCGTGAAGCGTGTGAGCTTGTCGGGGTGGTAGGCCCGTGAGGCATCCCCCAGGGCATAGGTGAACTCGGGGCAGGTTTCGAAGGCCTGGATGCCCGCCAGGTTGTTGCTGCCTCCGGGTTGCATCTGGGCAAGGGTGGGCACATCCACGCCCGTGGATCGCTGACCGCCATCATTGGACACGGGCCTCCCGTAGATGGTGAAGACCTCCCTGGGGTCATACACCAGCAGGGTGTTGTGGGCGATGGAGCGGACGTAGTAGTTGTACCAGTGGGCCGATCCGTAATTGCCCATGCAGGCGTAGCCGCCGGAATCGATGGCCAGGGGGCCCCGGAAGAAGATTGTGAAGGCGTTCTGGTCCCGGTGGTGGTGGTTCACGTTGTAGTACTCGGAGCTCTTGAACTCCAGGAGCGTGGCGTTATCCAGATCCCAGGTGTCCCGCATCAGGGCGTACCCCGAACGGGGGAAGACACGGGCCAGGGCGGTGGGCGCCGCGGGGGTCACGCTGGGGTCCTTCAGCAGCATGTCAAAGGGGCTGTCGTAGGGCGTAGTGGTCATGCGCTGGTAGAGCCAGGCGGCCTGGGGCACAGCCTGGAAGGCCATGGCGGATAGCAGAAAGGTCCCCTGGAAGTCGGAGTCATAGACCGTGTCCCAGACATCCCCGGAGTAGGGGAAGGGATCGTAGCCACCCCGTTGCAGGGCCTTGTAGGTGTTGGTGTTGCGGATGCCATGGAGCTGGAAGGCCCAGCGCTCCTGGAGCCAGGGGGTCATCCAGCGCCCCTCCAGGGTGGCGTTGTCCCACACCAGGTAGGGCTCCAGGGAGGTGTACGAGCTCCCGTAGGCCCAGCCCATGCCGTAGCCACCACCCTCCCCCATCCAGCTCTGGGTGGGGTTGTACCCCAACCGGAAGTTGTTGACCACCTGGGCTAGGTGGCGGAAGTAGGAGGCCCGGGCCGTGGCCCCATCAGCCTCCACATCCTGGCGGATGGCCAGAAGGGCGGTCAGGGCTCCCACATTCGCGAAGCGCGTGTGCCCTCCCGAGAAGTAGGGATTGGTAAGGTGGCGCCAGTTCCCGTTGGTGTTCAGGTAGTCCATCAGGAAGAGGCACTTGGCGCGGATCCGAGCCTTGAGTTCCGGGTCATACGTGTCCCAGCCCCAGTCGTAAAGGACCCCCAGGGCATAGAGGGTGTGGCGCGGGGGTTCGTCCAGGCTGCTGGGCAGAACGACCGTGAAGTCCTGCTCCAGAAGGATTTCCGCCAGGGCCCGGAGGTAGGCCCGGCACAGGGTCTTGGTGGCCTCGGTGGCTCCGGTGCGCTGGGCCAGGTAGTGGGCCAGGCCGTAGTTGAGGGCCCCCATGTCCATATTGGACTTGTTCAGGTACCCCACGGGGTCGGGTTTCCCATCCCCAGCGAGGTCCAGGTTCCACAGGCCCTTCAGCCGGGTCTTGATGGCCTCGAGGTTGGAGGCATCCTTGATGGGCATCCAGCTCGAGGTCCCCGTGACGTAGTTCATGAAGGCCGTGATGTCCGCTTTTTTGCTGAGCATCCTGGTGGCCAGGGCATCCGTGAGGAAGAGCCGGGGGTGGTCCGTGCGGATCTTTAGGTTTTCGGGAAAGGGCTTGGGAAGGATCTCCAGGCGCAGGGGGCCCAGGGGGAGTTGCCACCGTGTGTCGGGTTCGGTCCAGAGCACCGCGCCTTCGTGGACAGAGGTACCGTTCAGGCTCATTCCGTAGACCATGCCCGTCGTGCGGTTCCACCAGACCAGTTCGTCCTGGCCATCGCCATCGAAGTCGCCGGTCCCCGCGATCTGCCAGTCCTGGCTGGGTTCCGACCAGATGATGCTCCCGGGTTGCACCGTGGCCCCTTGGATGGGCATGGCATACACCGCGCCGCTGGTGGCGTTTCGCCACACCAGGTCTGTAACACCATCACCGTTGAAGTCGAGCAGTGCCGAGGGCATCCAGGTCCTGTCGGGTTCGGTGTAGAGGACTCGCCCTGCACGCAGGGTGGACCCATCCATGAGCATCAGGTAGAGCATGCCTGATGTGTCATGCCGCCAAAGCAGATCGGCTCGGCCATCTCCGTCGAAGTCGCCGGATCCCAGAATCTGCCAGGCCATATCCGGTTCGGTCCAGAGGACGGAACCGGGCCGTTGCTGGGTTCCATTCATGGGCATGAGGTAGACGGAACCCCCTTCCATGTGGCGCCAGAGAAGGTCGGCCTGCCCATCCCCATCGAAGTCGCCCACCGTTTGAATCTGCCACCGGGTGTCCGGTTCGCCATGGAGGATGCTCCCGCCGCGAACGGTGGTGCCTTCCATGAACATGCCGTAGACCAGGCCCGAGGTGCGGTTCCACCACACCAGATCCACCCGGCGGTCCCCATCCAGATCACCGCTGCCCACCAGCAGCCAGTCCCCATCGGGCTCAGTCCACGCCACGTCACCGGGTTGGGGTGTCCAGCCGACCATGGGCATGACGTAGACCCGACCGGTGCCCCCTTGGCGCCAGACCAGATCCGACTTCCCGTCTCCCGTGACGTCGTTCCTAGGCACCTGTGGCGAGCGGATCTGGGGGGGAGGTGCAGATGTCAGGCTGCCGAAGGGCAGGCCAAGGGTTCGAGAAGGTGGGTGGTTCTGCATCGGAGATGGGAGGGGTGTGAACCCCTTCGTGGTCACCTCGACGCTTTGGATGTGCGGGCGTGGCAAGGCCTGCGCGAAAAGGGAGGCCGCCAGCGCGAGTCCAATGGGGATCATGGATCGATTCCTTTGTGCCTTATCTGTACCCGATGTACCGAACCCACTGGGACCAAATTGGATCCAAGGCAAGCCACCATGGGGCCACCCTTCGAAGCCATGGTTTGACTGTCGGGCCTGGCAGGGGTGCCGTCGTCCCAGATCATGAATCGGGATCAGCAGGTATGGCTTAGATCAACCCCAGCAGCCCCACCAGGAAGATCGCGGGTTCCGGCCCCGGATCCAGGGCGGCCTTGCCCGTGGCAAACCGGTCATAGAAGACCCAGAGGTAGACCGGCGGCCAGGCGGTGCAGGCCAGAAGGATCAAAATGGCCAGGGCGGGTCGGGGGCCTCCCAGGGCCAGGATGGCATTGGCCAGGAAGGCCACGGCCAGGAGGCTGACCATCAGGAGGCGGGCGGGACGTCGGCCCAGAAGGATGGGAAGGCTGTCCTTGCCCAGGATCTGGTCCTTCTGCATCTCCTGGACGCCCACCACGATGGTGCGGGACATGACCAGGGCCATGACGAGCAGGAAGGCGCCCCAGGCTCGGGGACCCCAGGCCACACCCTCATGGAGGGAGGGCAACACGAGACTCACCACGGCGAAGGCCAGGGCGATGAGGGTGTCCTTGGATCCCGGAATGCTGCGAATGGCCACCTTCTTTCCCCCGAAGGTGAATTGGACCTTGTAGAGCAGCCCCAGGACGGAGGCGCCGGCCATCGACACCAGGTAGGACCAGCCCAGGCGGGCGGAAAGGATGAGGGTGCAGAGAAGGCTGAGGGTGGCCAGGGTGATGAGGATATTCCGATGCCGGCGCAGGTACCGCTCCCGGGCGGGGCCCTTGGAACCCAGTCCCAGGGGATCCAGGAAGGGGCCCAGGAGGTACATGGACAGGCTGTAGCCGAAGACGATGAGGATGTAGGACTTGGTGGACTGCAGGCCCATCCAGGCCTGGGCCCCCAGGGCCATGAGGCCCGCCCCCAGGCTCAGGAGCAGAAACCGCAGGAACCAGGGGGAGAAGAAGTTCAGCAGGGTTCGGGCACTGCGACCGTGTTGGCCCAGTACATCCACCACCTCGTCCACCAGCCAGGTGGGGGTGGAGGCCCCCGCCAGAACCGCCACGGTTTCATGGCCGTGGATGGTGTCCAGGTCCAGCTCGGCGGCCGTCTCCACGAACTGCACGGGCTTGCCGGCCCGGGTGGCGAGTTCCGCCAAATGCCTGGTGTTGGCGCTGTTCTTTCCGCCCACCACCACCACCCGATCCGCCAGCATGCTGAGACGTCCAGCCTCTTCCTGGCGGGTGGTGGTGTCCGGACAGATGGTGTTCTCCACCACCAGCTCCCGGGCTCGACCCTTGAAATGGTCCGCAAGCTCGAAGAAATCGGCACGGGTGAACGTGGTCTGGGCCACCACCAGCACCTTGTCCATGAGCGCATCGGGCACCGCCCGGGCCTCTTCCAGGTTCTGGACGATGCAGCTGCCGGATTCGGCGAAGCTCATGTGGGCCACACTCTCCGCATGGCCCTTGGAGCCCAGGATGATGGTGTAGTAGCCCTTGGGGCTCCACTTCTTGATCTTGGCGTGGACCTTGGCCACCTCCGGGCAGGTGGCGTTCACCAGCCGGAGGTTGCCCTTTTCGTGCTGGGTCTTCAGGTTCCGCAACTGCTGAACCGGGATGCCGTGGGCCCGCACCACGATGGTGCCTGCCTTTGCATCCTCGGGCCCTTCCAGTACCTTGACACCCCGGCGCCCGATGAGCTCCAGGGCCTGGGGATTATGGATGAGGGGGCCCAGGGTCTGGACTTCCCCCGGATTTCGGGCGGAGGCCTCCAGCACCGCATCCATGGCCCGCTTCACGCCCCAGCAGAAACCGGCCGTTCGGGCCACCAGCACCTTCATGGGATCCTCGCAAAACCCGACCAAGAAAGTCGTCTTTTCAGTGTACACGCCGAGGGGCTGTTTTCAAATTCCCGCGGCCGCGGCGGAGTACAGCAGCGATGCTCCGCAAGGAAGGGCCCGCAGGGCGATGTGGTCGCATCGTCCAAGGGCCATGGCAGCGCGGCTAGCGTCGCACGAGCAGACCGAACCGGGTACCCAGGGAAAGCTCCATGACATTCGTGTGCAGGGCGCCCCTGGGGGCCAGGCTGCGGCCACCCAGGAGCCGCAGGCTCCAGGCGCCCCCCAGGGCTTGCTCCAGGCCGACCACGGGCTGAAAGAGCAGGCCGCCCGGGGTGTCCACCCCACCCCCGCCTGCGGCGCCCCCTAGGATCTCGAGCACCAGGGCCGGGCCTCCGTCGACGAGTCTGGGGGTGCGGAATCCCAGCCCAAGCAGGCCCGTGGCATAGCCGCCGGCACGGCCCGTGGTGGCGAAATTGGCCTGTCCAGCCAGGTAGAAATTGGGGCTCAGGTCATGGGCCAGGCGCAAACTCACCAGTTCAATGGGCAAGGGGGCGGCCCCTCCCTTGCGCTGGGGGGTCGCGAGGCGTTGTCCCCCCATCCAGAGGCTCCACTGGGAGGACGCAAGGCCCTCCGTGGCGGTTCGGGGCCTTCCCTCCGTTGAAAGCACATCGAAGCGCCGACCCAGCCCAAGCTGCAGGACTCGGGCTTTGAAGCTCCCACCCGGGGTGGTCACGGCTCCAAGGTTGAGCCCTGCAAAAGTTCCCCCTGGGCTGCGGAACTCGAGTCCCACCAGGCCCTTCAGGGCCAGGCCCCCGCCCACATCCAGTTTGCCGCCCCCGGCGGCTCCGGCCTCCACCTTGGCCAGCCCATGCCATCGGCCTGCGCCGTCCAGGGGCAGATTCCAACCCAGGCCCACCAAGGCCTCCATGTAACCATCGGCCTGGCCTCGATTGGCTGCCCCCAGGTCCAGGACCCAGAACAGGGGGCCCTTTACTTCCATGCGGGCCTCCACCCCCTGGAGCCCCACGGCCTCGCGGTTCAGGACGCCCGAGGTCAGGCGAACCCCGTGTCCAGGGGTGTACTGTTGGCCGGTGGCGGCCAAGGTCACACCGCGCCAGCCCAGGGAGGACGTCGAACTGGGTGGTGGGTCCAGCAGCACTCGGAAGGGCACGGTGGCCGTGAGGGCCAGCTGGGAGGAGGCCAGGCGACCGTTGGGAAAACGTACCCTGGACCAGGCCAGGCCCAGGGCGGTGGGCCCCAGATCCCAGCGGAGGCCCGCCTCGCCGCGCACCATGAGGCCGCCTCCCACCTGGGCCCGTCCGACCCCACCCCCTCCAAGGAAGCACCACGCCTCCAGGGCCAGGCGCTCCGTAAGGGCCCAGCGGTAGCCCCCGGAAATCCCCAAGGTGATGAACCCGCCGAAGTCCCCCCGAAGGCTGCCCCAACCTCCGACGCCCAGGTAGGCGCCCTCGTCCCAGGTGCGGTGCAGGGCCAGGCCCAGGAGGTCCATGGGCTGGTTGGGGGCCGCCAACTGCCACCGTTCGGCGGACCAGCGGGCCTCCAGGCCCGCCCCAGGTTGGAGGGACGGGGCCTGGGCCTGGAGCCCAAGGGCACAGCAGTACGCCAAGGCCAGGGCTGCAGGGGAAGGAGGGAACATGGGGCGAAGGTTCCGGGGCGTTAAGAATGCACCAGGATTGCAGGCTTTGACGGGGCGTCAACCTTCGCGAAGGGCTGATGGGTAAAATACCTACTTCAACTGTACCTTCCGGCTCAATTTCCCAGCCTTCACGCTGTCGTAGGTCACGGTGATCTCGCCCTGGCCTTCCACCATGAAACACAGGATCTGCACGCCGTTGCCCGGCACACCGGGCACCATGAGGCGTTCCGGGCGGTGCTCCTGGAAGGAGATGCGGTCCTGGAGGGAGGCCTGGGCTCCGCGGACGAGGCCGCTGGCGATCACCTTGGCCCCCTGGACCGTGGCCAGATCATGGCGACAGAGCTTGTTCAGCACCGCGATGGCGGGCAGGGAGGGCAGGGTGCGTTCATTGCGGATGGGGACTTCCACCCGCCAAAGGTTCCCTCCCAGGGACTGAACCTTGGGTTCCATCCAGGAGAGCTTGGGGAGCTGGTAGGCGATGTGCAGGGCGAAGGCGGCGTTGCGATGGCACTCCTCCTCCAGCATGAAGCCCTCGGGCATGCGGCCGGTGTCCTTCACCATGCCGCCGATCTCCACCTCCCCGAACTGGGGATGCTGGTAGGGCTTCAGGGGGCTGAACTGGCGGCCCTGGGTGAGGAGGTCGATGTAGCGCATGCGCTCCTCGGGGGTGGTCCGCCCGTCCTTGTCCAGGTCCTCGGGGCTGCCGCCGTACAGCTCCATGACGAAGGGGAAGGTGCCGAAGACGCCATAGAACTGGTCGATGGATCCACCATAGGTGGTGTAGAGCCCGGGACCTGCCACCAGGTAGCGGTAGCCCGGAAGGATGCGCTCCCCTTCCTTCCCCAGGGCATCGAAGGCGGCCACATCCTGGGGTGGGTAGGCCCTCTGCTCGGGGTTGCCCGGGGGGCGCAGGATCATGCGTCCCGCATTGTGGTAAAACTGCGAGGCCACCAGGTTGGGCTGGGTCAGGGCCCAGGTGCTCACGGCCCGGGTCTCGGGGATCTGCAGGGGATAGTCCGTGGCACCGGACTGGACGTAGCGCGGGGCCCATTCGTAGCCGTAGGAGCGGTTGCCATCGATGCTGCCGAAGCCGTCCTCCCCCGCCCGGCCATCGCCGTCCTGGTCCAGCCCCTCCTGGCCGAGGCTGATGTAGTCCCCCATCTCCCCGGGGAGGACGGGCACCATGATCCGGCCATCCTTCGGGTCCTTGCGGTGGGTGCCCAGGCCCGACTGGACCTTCTTCCACATCTGGGTGATGGAGCCATCCCCGTCCAGGTCCACGGGGCCGTCCTCGTTGAGCCGATAGTCCCGATCATCGTCCACGGGCCAGGCCGTGGTGCGGTAGCTGCTGGAGGTGGAAGGCCCCTTGAACCAGGCCGCCCGGCCATCGGGGTTGATGCTGGGCACAAAATGAAGCACCGCCCGATCCACGGTCTCTGTGATGGGCTGCAGTTTTCCGTAGTTTTTCAGGGTGTGGTGGATGGTGTAGAGGAGGGTCTCCGCCGCCTGCACCTCGTTGCCATGGATGTTGCCATCGGCGTAGAAGGCGGGCTTGCCCTCCATGGGGCCGGTCTTGGGGTTATGGATGGAGAGCAGCCAGATGTCGCGACCCTGGGTGCTCTTGCCCAGGCTCTTGAGCTGGACCAGTCCGGGGTAGGCCGCGGCATAGCCCTTCAGGACGGAGGTGATCTCCTCGAAGTCGTGGAGGCGGTTGAAGTGGGGATCCGGGGCTGGGGCTTTCTGCGCGAAGAGCGTGCCGGAGAGGGCGAGGAGAAGGGCGAGGCGGGTCATGTTACTTCTCCTTTCCCAGGGTGATCGTGCGGCGGTCCCCCCCCGCGTTCTGGGTCTTCACTTCCACGGTGAGGGTCTGTCCCGGTTTCCCCTGGATCATCCACTCCCCCACCAGGGTGCCGATGCGGCCCTCCAATCGCTCGGAGGTCGCGGCCTGCAGGGGCAGGAGGGCCTTGGCTTCGCCAGGCTTGAGCTCCATGTGGACCGGCAGGTAGCCCCTGGCCCGGGCCCCCATGCGGGTATGGGTGGGCAGTTCGCCCTTGTTCACGGCGATGGCGCGGATCTTGTACACACCCGAGCCCAGGTGCCGGGTTTCCACCGCCTCGATCTCGACCTTGGGCAACTTGGCCGCCAGGGCGAGGATGGTGTCCGTATGGGGGGCCAGGGCGGGTGTCAGGAAACCGTAGGGCGGCGCGTGTTCCAGGAGGGGGTCCACGCCGCCCACCTCCGCCGGGGTGCCATTGGGCAGGGTGAGGGGGGACCAGGGGGTGAAGGCCTTGGGGGCGCTGGCGTCCACGAAGGCCAGCAGATCCGAGCGGGTGGCCCGGGGGGCGCCTTCGGGGGCCTTGGCCCGGGGTAGGCCCCAGACATCCAGGGCCACCACCTGGGCGCCGTACACGTAGTAGATCCAGTTGAAGAGGCTGCCTCCGATGGGCGATTTCACAGCTCGGCGGGCGTCCAGACCGGCCTTGTCCAAGGTTCGACGGTATTCGGCCCCCAGCTGGTCCCAGAGACGGCGGTCCTCGGAATCGGGTCGGCTGGGAACAGGGGATTGTTCACGGCTGATCTCCCAACCGGCGGTGGAGCTTGGTGAGGCCTGTCCCGGCTGGCCCCCCCTGCCTTGCAGGCCCTGGGGTGCGGTGCGCTCAAGGGCTTGGGGTGGGGTCGACGGGGCATTGGGGCGCGGGGTGGTCGCGGTCGGTGGGGCCTGGCCCTGTCCGCCCTGTCCCATCCTTCCCTGGCCGCGATTGGCTCGGCCCGGATCGGTCGGGGGAGTGGCAGCGCTTGCGGAGGGGTCCGACTCGGAGACCCGACTGACCTCCAGCAGGGTGTTGGCGGGTCCAAAGACCACCGCCAAGGCGACGTTGCGATGGGCCACCAGGTGATCCATGGCAGCCCGGGCCTCGGGGGCGTATCCGGCCCAGGGGCCCGATTCCGGCTGACCATGCTGGAAGCCATGGGGGAAATTCTGATCCACCCGCACACCCCCGGGACCATCCTCGTTCCATTGGCCATCGCCGTCGTTGTCCCAGCCTTCGACGTGCACCTTGTGGGTGCCCCGCTGGCCTTTGGTGGGATCGGCCTTGATCATGCGTCGGGGATCCGCGGGGTCGGGGAGCATGTCCCCCAGGGGATCTAGAATGCGAATCTGCGTGATCCGACCATCCTTGTCCAGGTCCTCGGCGGGGTCTTCGCCCAGGAGGCCATCCACGTCCTTGTCGAGCTTCAGATCGTTGCCCGAAAGGGTCTGGCGGGGGCCCTTGAAGGTGGCTTCGAAGGCATCGGGATTGAGGCAGGGGGCAATGTAGAAGGTGCGCTCGCCCAGGGTCTTGGGGTCCTCCACGAGACGTTTCGCCAGATCCAGGGCGGCCTCGGTGGCGGCCAGGTGGTACCCCTCCGCGTTGGCGCCCACCCAGACGGCCTGGCGTTGGTCAGGATCCTTGGGGCCAGCCTGGGCAAGGCGCAGGGTCCAGAGGTCCCGGCCTCCGGCACTCTTGCCCATGGATTCGAGTTTCACCACCGCCGCGTGCTGCCGGGACCAGGTCTGAAGGGTCTGCTGAAGGTCCTTGAAGGTGCGGTAGTCCTGGGCAGCCACAGGCACAGAGGCCAGGAGCAGCGCCAGGGCTGAAAGGGACGTGCGGATCATGGACACCTCCTGGAGACTCATGCCTCACATCTTGAGGCATGAGCGGGGGGTGTCAACCTCTTAGAAAGGTGAGGGTCAGGCGGCGGGTGCGGGGTCCGTCAAACTCACCGAAGTACACCGCTTGCCAGGTGCCCAGGGCCAGGCGTCCCCCGGTGACCGGCAGAATCACACTGCAGCCCAGGAGGCTGGCCTTTAAATGAGCATCCGAATTGCCTTCGGCGTGCCGATCCGCGCTGTCCATGGGCGCCAGGGCCTCCAGGCGTCGGATCAAGTCCAGGCGCACATCTGGATCGGCACCCTCATTCACCGTGAGCCCCGCGGTGGTGTGGGGGCAATGGACCAGGAGGGCACCCTCGATCCAGCCTTCCCGTTGCAGGACCTGCTGGAGCTGTGGGGTGACATCCACCAGGACACAGCGCTCCCGGGTCTTGAGCTCCAGGTTTTTCATACCTTTTCGGGATCGGGATCGGGATCGGGCTCGGCAGGGGGGCGGTTGGCTTCCTCGGCCTTGATCTGGGCGAAGAGGGCTTCCATGTGGTTCCCTTCCTCCAGGGTGCCATCCGGCAGGAAGCGCAGTTCGGGCACCCGGCGCAGGCGCAGGCGCTGGGCCAACTGGGTACGGAGGAATCCCGCGGCCCGGTGCAGGGCTCGCTTGGTGGCAGCCGCCTGGGCTTCATCCCCCAGCACGGTGTAGTAGACCTTGGCGATGCCACGGTCCCCCGTGAGGCGCACGGCCGTGACGGTCAGGAATCCCAGTTCGGGATCCCGGACTTCCCGCTGGATCAGGGTGGAGATCAGGAATTGGACTTGGTCTTCGAGCTTCTCGGGTCTCAACATGGTTCCAGTTTAAGCCCTCGCCACGGAATCATCGTCGCGATTCCTTCTAACCCTGCATGTCCAGTGGGTTTCAGGACTGGCTTCACGTGGCCGTTGCATCCCGCGGGAACGCCACGCACCATGGGGATATGGATGACTGGTTCCACGGCTGGTTCGACGAGGACTATGAACACCTCTACGCCCAGCGCGACCAGGAGGAGGCCCGTCACGCGGTGGCCACGGCCCTGCGCCATGCGCCGGAACTGGGCTTCGGTCCCGTGCTTGACCTGGCCTGCTGGGCGGGCCGTCATCTCCTTGAACTGCGCAGGGCCAACCCCCCGGCCCTCGGGCTTGACCGGGCCACCCATCTGCTGGGGGTGGCGCCCCCTGAACTGGGGGGCAACCTCCTGCGGCGGGACATGCGCCACCTGCCCATCCGCCCCGGCACCCTGGAGGGCATCGCCCTCTGGTTCACCCCCTTCGGCTATTTCTCGGATGCTGCCAACCAGGCCCTGCTCAAGGGCTTGGCCCGCTGCCTCCGACCGGGGGGGGTCCTGCTTCTGGACTTCTTCAATGCCGCCCATCTCCGGAGCAATCTTGTGGAGACGGAGGAGCTTGAGCGGGAGGGCCTGAGGGTGCAGGTCCGGCGAAGCCTGGAGGGGGACCGCGTGATCAAGCGCATGACCCTGTCCCGTACCGATTCGGGGGCCACCCGGGAGGTGGTAGAAAGTGTTCGAGTCTACGATCCCCAGGATTTGGTGGCCATGGCTGCGGCATCGGGACTTCACCTCAGGGCAGCCCTGGGGAGTTACGTCGGGGAGGCGTTCGATCCTGAGAAATCCTCGAGGTGGATCGGTATTTTCTGTTATCAATTGGTCACTTCGTCATCTTTCGGGGGTTCCTAACCCTTGAAATCCTTACGCTTTGTGAAAAGATGGAAGGACTGGTTGGGAGCGAGAAGATGGCGATGCGGACCCTCAAGGATCTGAACGTGGAAGGACTTCGGGTGCTCCTGAGGGGCGATCTGAACGTTCCCATCAAGGATGGCCAGATCACCGATGGCACGCGGATCACGGAAACCCTCGTCACCCTGGACTACCTGCTCAAGCAGGGTGCCTCCGTGGTGCTGTGCTCCCACCTGGGGCGTCCCTCGGGGATCGGTTTCGAGGCCAAGTACAGCCTGGTGACGGTGGAGAAATTCCTGGAGACCTTGGGCTACGACATTCGCCTGGCCTCGGGCGTGGTGGGGGAGGCGGTGGAAGCCGAGGCCCAGGCCCTGCGCCCGGGACAGATCCTGCTGCTGGAGAACCTGCGCTTCGAGAAGGGCGAAACGGAAAACCACCCCGAGTTTGCCGAGGGGTTGGCGCGCCTGGCGAATGCCTTTGTGTGTGATGCCTTCGGGTGTGCCCATCGCCCCCACGCCTCCGTGAGTGGCGTGGTGAGCCATTTCCCGAAGGAACGTACCGCCGCTGGTCTCCTCCTGGAGAAGGAAGAGAAGGCCCTGTCGCGGGTGCTTCACGCCGACGAACCACCCCTGGTGGCGGTCATGGGTGGCTCCAAGGTCTCGGACAAAATCGACCTCATCCGTCACTTCCTGGGGGAGGCCGAGGCCATCCTCATCGGGGGTGCCATGAGCTACACCTTCCTCAAGGCCCAGGGCCATCCCATCGGCAAGAGCCGCTGCGAGGAGGACAAGCTGGACCTGGCCTTGGAACTCCTGGCGGAGGCCCAGGCCAAGGGCACGCGCCTCCTCCTGCCCCAGGACCACGTGGTGGCCCGGGAGTTCCATGTGGACAGTCCCGCCAGCGTCACCCCGGATGTGGCCATTCCGGAGGATGCCATGGGTCTGGACATTGGCCCGGAAACCGTGGCCCTCTTCGTGGAGGCCATTCGCAGGGCCCGCACCCTGGTGTGGAACGGCCCCATGGGCGTCTTCGAGTGGGATTCCTTCGCCTCGGGCACCCTGTCCATCGCCGAGGAAATGGCGGACGCCGCGGACCGTGGGGCCTTCGTCCTGGTGGGTGGCGGGGACAGTGTCAGTGCCGCCAACCGTGCCGGGGTGGTCGATCGGATCTCCCATGTGTCCACCGGTGGGGGCGCCAGTCTGGAATTCCTCAGCGGGATCGAACTGCCCGGGATTGCTGCCCTCCAGGCATAGGCCTGGGTGTCCAGGCGGACTAGAATGGTCGTTTGCCTGGGGGATGCATGCGGATCGTGGTCGGCAACTGGAAGATGAACATGCTCACCCAGGAGGCCCTGGCCTTCTGCGAGGCCTTCCGGGCCAACTTCGAACCCAGCGCCGAGTTGGAAGCGGGCATCGCGCCCCCCTTTACGCTCCTTCGGGAGGTGGGCCAGGTCCTGCGGGAGACCGGGGCGCGCCTCTACGCCCAGAACGGCCATCCCAGTCCCAAAGGCGCCTTCACGGGGGAAGTTTCCATGATGCAGCTCAAGGATGTGGGCTGCGATGGCGTGATCCTGGGCCATAGCGAACGTCGCCAGTTCTTCGGGGAGACCGAGGAAAGCCTCGTGCCCAAACTCCTGGCCGCCTGGGACCTGGAACTCCATCCCATTCTATGCATCGGTGAAACCCTCACGGAGCGCGATGCGGGGTTCACCCTGGATGTGCTCAAGAAGCAGCTCGCCATTCTCGGGGACACGGGCTACGGTCCCCTCACCCTCGCCTACGAACCCGTGTGGGCCATCGGCACGGGACGGGTGGCCCACACCACCCAGATCGAGGAAGTGCATGGCTTCATCAAGGACGAACTCTGGTTGATGTTCGGTGACCAGGCTGCGGAGGTGCCCATCCTCTATGGCGGCAGTGTGACCCCGGACAACTTCGGCGAGATCCTGAAGGTGCCCTACGTGGCCGGGGCGCTGGTGGGGGGGGCCAGCCTGGATCCCATGAAGTACCAGCAGCTGCTGGACCTCGCCCAGGCTGCGGACTAGGGCCTACTGCGGATTCTCTTTGGCCTTTTCCGGGGCCTGGTACCAACGGGGTTCGCGGCTCAGGGGCCAATCAAAGTAGTCCGCCAGCTTGGAGACGAGCACCCGGGCGAAGGCCTTGGCCTCCTCTTCCCGCACGCGACCACGGTCCTCCTGCTCGCTGGGCTTCAGGGGATCCATGGCATCCAGGACTTCCCGGGGTGAAACCTCGAAGATCGCCAGGGGTTCGGACTGGCCGGACTGCAGGAGACGGGCCTCTCCCCAGACGGCGTTGGGGGGAATCACGTAGTAGCGGCGGTTGTAGCGATCGTAGCGCTCGTGTTCCGCCACCCGGCTTCCGGTCCAGAGGCCCCAGAAGAGTCCATCCCAGAAGGCGTGGCGATTCCCACTCACGGCCCCGAGAATGCCCACCGCCACCCCCGTGGCCACCCCCACACCCACGGCCTCGGATTCACCCCGGGGTCGGCGTTCCCGGGAACTCACCTCCACCCTCAGTTCCACCGCCTGGGGCGGAAGGGGAACTTGGTCCGGCACCACCACCACGCGGCTGGCCAGGCGGGCCCGGAGCGCCGCAGCATACTCCTTCTCCACCTCGGCCGCCGCGGCACTCTCGGCACTGGCCCGGAAGCTGACGGCCACGGGGGCGGGGTTGCGGCGGAAGGCTTCCACCTCGGGGCGGGTACAACCCACCGCCAGCAAGAGCAGGGAGGCGAGGGCGGCCAGGATGCGCATGGGGAACTCCTTGGGAAGAACGGTTCCGGGGTGCCCAGTGTGGGGTGCCCGTGGGGCTTGGGGAAGGTACAGAGCGTGGGGTTCCTGGGGTGACAGGAGCTTCAGTCCGGGTTCAGGTTGGTGGGGCAAGTTGAAGATTGGCTTAGCATCCGCGCTAGTCTGGGGGGTGGAGGTCCCATGCTCATCCTCATGGCCCAGGACGCCACCGCGGAACAGCTCCAGGCCGTCCTGGACGTGCTGGCGGGAGTGGGCCTCCGGGGCCACGTGCAGGCCCATGCCGAGGCCCCCAGCATCCTGGCCCCCCACGCCTCCCAGGTGCTCAAGGCCGACCGGCTGGAGACCCTGGCCGGGGTGCGACGGGTGGTGCCCATCACCTCGCCCTTCAAGCTGGCTTCTGCCGAGGCCGCGGCGGGCCGGACGGTGGTGGAGGTGGCGGGTGTCGCCATTGGGGGCCCTGAGCTGGCCCTGGTGGCGGGTCCCTGCGGGGTGGAGGGCCGGGACCAGGTCTTCACCGTGGCACGGTACGTGGCGGAGGCTGGGGTGAGGCACTTACGGGAGGGGGCCTTTAAACCACGCACCAGTACCAACAGCTGCCAGGGATTGGGGGCGGGTGTCCG
>CAZPUI010000042.1:0-15893 GCA_964589695.1 uncultured Solibacteraceae bacterium
CCGATCGACGGCATCGTGCTGGAAGTTCTCCTCCGCAAGCATAAGAAGATCCGCAGCTCCCTTGGGATCTCGGTGCCCGTGCCTGCCACCTCCGACGATGTCCTGGAGGCCGTCCTGGAGGGACTGATCCTTCGGGGGCAGGATGTTCCGAACCAGGAGCAGCTCCTCCCGGGGTTCGAAGAATACTTCAAGCCCCAAACCCAGGATCTCTACGCCCAGTGGGAGAACGCCGCGGATCGCGAGAAGAAGTCACGAACCTTGTTCGCCCAACACACCCTCAGTCCCGAACAGGTACATGCAGAACTGGAGGCTGCCCAAAAGGCCATCGGTGCTGGGGTGGATCTGGAGGCTTTCGTCATAGATGCCCTACAGGGCTTGGGTGCCGGGATCAGCTCCGAAAGGAAGGGCTTCCGGATCAACCTCTCGGAGTGCCCCACGTCCCTTCGGGATGCCCTGCCCGTGGATGACGACCAGGCTCTGGTCCGCTTCAAGGCTCCCGCACCTGAGAAGGGGATGCTGCTCACCCGAATTCATCCTTTTTGCGAAAGCCTTGCCAGCTATGTGTTGGACACAGCCCTCGACCGCGAGGCCAAGGGTATTGCCAGCCGCTGTGGGGTGATCCGGACGGAGAGCGTGACCACACGAACCACGCTCCTGCTGCTCCGCCACCGAATGCATCTGATCCTGACCCGAGAAGGCGTGGAATTCCCCATGCTGGCCGAGGATTCGGACATCCTGGCCTTCACGGGAGCACCCGAACAGGCAAATTGGATCGCCCGGGAAGATGCCGAGGCATTGCTGAAGGCGGCCCCCAG
The DNA here is from genome assembly GCA_964589695.1 of uncultured Solibacteraceae bacterium. Taxonomy (GTDB): domain Bacteria; phylum Acidobacteriota; class Holophagae; order Holophagales; family Holophagaceae; genus CAZPUI01. The sequence continues at coordinate 816 of CAZPUI010000042.1, forward strand.
CGGCAATGTGGCCCCTGAGCAGGTGCGTGACTTCATCCAGACCGTATTGAATGGCCGGGAGCACCTGGTACCAAGACTCGAACAAGCCTGTGATGAGCGGGCGGAAGCCCTGCTGGATGCCCATCGCAGGGTTCGCTTGGCTTCCCGAGCCAGGGGCTCTCTGCGGGTCGAAGCGCAACGCCCACCGGATGTGCTGGGTATCTATGTGCTCCTTCCCATGCCCGTGAAGGTGGGTTGACATGAGCCGACGCCAGCCTTTCCTGAACATTCGCACCGAAGGGGCCATGCTCCCTTCCGACCTGCTGGCCCGTCTCCTGGAAGGGGCCAACCTGCCGGGGCTGAAGCCGGAGGACTACCACCTTGGTGGTGGCGAAAAGCTCAACGAGGCCATCAGCCGATCCTGGACCCGCCTCCAATCCCTGTGGGCATCGTTCCAGAAGAGCAGATCCGTCCTGGCTTCGACGGACCTGGGCACCAGCCTCACCCGCGAGAAGTGGCTCCTGCAGTTGTTCCAGGAGCTTGGCTACGGTCGCCTGCTTGCTGCCAGCCCCCATCGCATCGACGACAAAGACTACGCCATCTCCCATGCCTGGCAGGGCCAGCACTATCAGGTTCTGGCTCACCTGGTCAGCTTCCGCGCCGATCTGGACAAACGCAGTGACCAGCGAATCCATGGAGCCTCGAAGGCAAGCCCCCACAGCCTGGTTCAGGAATTCCTGAACCGCTCCGAGGCCCATCTCTGGGCGTTCGTGTCGAACGGTGTGAAGCTCCGGATTCTTCGGGACAACTCCAGCCTGACCCGCCAAGCCTATGTGGAGTTTGATCTGGAGGGCATCTTCGAGGGCGAAGCATACTCCGACTTTCGCTTGCTGTGGATGTTGTGCCACCAGTCCAGGGTCGAGGGTACGGCCAAGGACCGCCCGGAAACCTGCTGGCTGGAGACCTGGTCCAAGATGGCCCACACCGAGGGGCGTCGTGCTCTAGATCAGCTTCGGGACGGTGTTGAGCGGGCTCTCACGGCCCTGGGCACTGGTTTCATCGATCACAAGGCCAACCAAGTCCTACGGGACCGACTCAAGTCCGGTGAACTCCAGAAGGACGACTATTACCGCCAGCTCCTACGTCTCGTTTACCGTTTGATCTTCCTCTTTGTCGCGGAGGACCGGGATCTTCTTCATGGCCCGGATTCCTCAGCTCAAGCCCGCTCCCGATACACCCGCTTTTTCAGTGCTCAGCGCCTTCGACGAATGGCCGAACGCAGTCGTGGCAGCGGTCATGCCGACTTGTGGGTCAGCCTTCGCCTGGTCTTTGCCAAATTGGGCGACGCCAGAGGCTGCCCAGAACTTGGTTTGCCTGCCTTGGGTGGATTTCTGTTCGGAGCCCAGGCGCTGCCCGATCTCGATCATGCGGAGCTTCCCAACGAACACCTGCTGTTGACCATCCGCCACCTGGGACTCGTCAAGGATCGCAGTGGCTGGCGTCTGGTGGACTACCGGAACCTCGGAAGCGAGGAACTCGGAAGCATCTACGAGAGCCTGTTGGAGCTCAGCCCCACCATGGAGTTGGATGCTGGCCGCTTCTCCCTGGCCCTTGTGGGTGGCAGCGAGCGCAAGACCTCTGGCAGTTATTACACTCCGGAAAGTCTGATCCAGTGCCTGTTGGATTCCGCATTGGAGCCAGTGCTCGCTCGTACCAGCGCCAATCCTGACCCCGAGAAGGCGATCTTGGCCTTAAAAATCTGCGATCCCGCCTGCGGAAGCGGCCATTTCATCATTGCGGCGGCCCACCGGATAGCAAATCGCCTTGCATCCGTGCGCACCCAAGAAGAGGCCCCGAGCCCCGAGAGCATTCGCACCGCGCTCCGGGATGCTATTGGGCACTGTGTCTTTGGTGTTGACCTGAATCCCATGGCCGTCGAGCTATGCAAGGTCAGCCTGTGGCTGGAGGCCCTGGAACCGGGCAAGCCGCTCTCATTCCTAGATCATCATGTCCGCGTAGGCAACAGCTTGCTTGGAGCCACGCCCGAGGCGATTGTCGCCGGTCTCCCGGACGAAGCGTTCGCGCCCATCGAGGGCGATGATCAGTCCGCTTGTACTGCCCTGCGGCGGCTGAACCGAGGGGCGCGCTCTGGGTTCGGTCCGTTGTTCGCCCAACAAGACGCCCAGACCCAGGCTCTCCTTCAACAGACAGCAGCTGCCTTGGACGCCCTTCCCGATGACCGCCCAGAGGACATTCAGAACAAGGAACGTGCTCTTCGTTGCCACGAACAAACCGTTGAATTTCAACATAAAAAACGTCTAGCAGATGCCTGGTGTGCAGCCTTCGTCATCGATAAAAAAATCTGTAGTGTTCAGCGCGAAGCGCCACCATATGGACTTACACAAGAGCATCTCAACGCATTAGCGGCCGGATGCAATCTCGATGCTTCATTAGCTGAAGATGTAGACGTGCTCGCGAAGAGTTATCAATTCTTCCATTGGCATCTAGCATTCCCTGAGGTTTTTGCCAAAGGCGGATTTGACTGCATATTGGGAAATCCCCCATGGGAACGGGTGAAGCTGCAGGAACAGGAATTTTTCGCAACATCTCGTCCGGACATCGTGGATGCCCCAAACAAGGAGGCTCGTGCCACGTTGCTACGGAATCTGGCGCACGAAGATCCAACCCTTCTTCGGAGATGGGAGCACGCCCGGCGACATTCGGGGGCGGTTTCACACTTCCTCAAGAACTGCGGGCGGTATCCCCTCTGTGGGGGGGGCGATGTGAACACATCATCAGTGTTCGCAGAGCTTGGGTGCAAGTTGATTGCATCTAACGGCAGAATGGGAATGGTTGTACCCACTGCCGTCCTAACTGATGACACGACGAAGTTGTTCCCCCAGGATGTTGTGCGGCGTGGGGTTCTCATTTCTGCATACGATTTTGACAACTCGGAGAGGCTATTCCCTGCGGTTCGTCCCCACCAACATTTTGTTTTAATGACGATATCCGGAATGGCGGCTAACAAAGACTGTGATTACGCATTTTTCCTTACAAATCCGAGCCAGTTGGACAATATTGACGCCCACGTGACACTATCTGACGAAGATATTAATCTGCTCAACCCTAACACGAGAACCATCCCGGTATTTCATAATTCAGCTGAAGCAAAGCTAACAAAGTCAATCTACAGAGCTCATCCCTTGCTGAAGGATGATGCTATGGGTGAACATGGGAATCCTTGGGGTTTGAGTTTCCTTCGAATGTTTGACATGGCATCAGATTCAGCAGCTGGGTTCTTACTATCTGAAGAACGTATTAGAGAGCTGGTTCCCGATGGCAGTGACGAGGCATTTCGCCGAGCAGGGTATCTTCCACTTTTCGACGCAAAGATGGCTGCGCAATACCAGCATCGTGCCGCATCCGTCGGCATGAGCGGGCACCAGTTTCGTAAGATATCGAAGGAAAGCACAAATGCGGAGGACCTGCTCGATCCCTCATACGAGGTCACAGCGGCGTACTGGGTTTCAGAACGTGAGGTAACCGCGCGTCTCGGGGGGTGGACCCGAGATTGGCTGCTTGGTTTCAAAGATGTCACGGGTATCACGAGTACGCGTCTCTCCGCTTTTTCCTTCATTCCAAGGCAGGGGGTTGGGCATCCGTTCCCGCTCGTGTCTTTGGGCTTGGCAACGCCCCCAGCCTACGCCGCATTCACTGGATTCATGAACTCTCTACTTGTTGAATATCTTCTGCGACAAAAGATGCAAGGGCTTCACCTCACTTATTTTTTGGTGAAACAGTTGCCTGCCCCCACGCCTGTCGCCTTAAACGCAAGCTGCAAGTGGGATCTTTCGACAAGCATCGCTGATTGGCTCTGTAGGCGTGTGGCGGAGCTATCTTGCACCTCATATTCTCTCGATGGATTGGCGCAGGATTTTGTGGGCGTCGCTTGTGCCTACAGATGGGATGAAGAGCGCAGACTTATCATGAGAGCTGAAATAGATGCTGCGATCTTCCACCTTTTTAATCTTTCTGATGATGATGTGCGGTTCGTCCTCGGAGCACTAGAGAAGGTTGCACGCAAGGATCAGACTGTCTGGGGACGGCCCCGAACGGAAGAGGAGACATGCCGAGCTTTTCGAGCGTTGGCGGATGCCATCCGCTCTGGGAATCCTTACCAATCGCCTCTCAATCCACCTCCAGCAGATCCGAGGTGCTGCCATCCAGCTAGACCTACGGTTGGAAAGTGAGATGTCCCACATGGCTGCCCCAATTGTCCCGTTGCAGATTTTGGATACGGTGAGTGTCGGCAAAGAATTGGATCTGGCCTCCGAGCTGTTTCATCGCATCAACCGGATTATTCCGGAAAATCAGGAAATTCTTGCGATTCCGCCGACCTGTACCGTCCGGGAGGCCGTGCAGCTGATGCGACGCCACGGCTATTCACAAGTTCCAGTATTGCAAGACAGCGAAGTTCTGGGGGTCTTTTCTTTCCGATCCTTCACCCTAGGGGCTGCCGCCGCCACTCTGGAAGAGTGCAATCGTCAGAAATGTGCACCTGGTGACCTGCCTGTTGACGAGTTTTTGGAGGCGTTCAAGTTCGCAAGAGTGACCGAGGAAATGGCAAGTGTTTTTGATGCAATTGACCAAGATAATGGCATTTTAATAGGATCTCACGACCGCCTGCTCGGCATTCTGACCCCCATGGATTTTCTGCGTTATCTCCATCAAGTGGCCAGTCCGTTCGTTATGGTTTCCGAGGTTGAACTTGCCCTTCGTGCCTTGATTCGGTTGGCACTGACTGAAGAACAAATCGTCCAAGTTGCCAAGAGATGCTTCAAGGAAGCTTACGGAGGGGCTGACAACGTCCCAACCTCCTTGGAAGGAATGACTTTTGACAACTATCAGGTGATGGTTTCGCACGGAGACAGCTGGAAGTTTTTTGAACCCGTCTTTGGCGGGAATCGAACACGCACAAGCGGACGACTCAAGCAGGTTGGCGATATCAGGAATGTTGTTTTTCATTTCAAGCGTGAGATCACCCTGCAAGATCACGAGATTCTGGCGAATCACCGTAATTGGCTTCTGAGTAAAGTTCGCCAGGCGAAAGCGGTCCATGCCGTGGAGGAGCAGCCATGAGGCCAGCAGACATGAACCACGGTGCCTCTTCTCCAGAGTTGTTGCCACATCAGACAGCGTTCGTGGAAACGTTCTTCAGCCCCTCCTGCAAACAAACACTCCTGTTGCGGTCGGACGTAGGTCTTGGGAAGACTGCTGCACTGGCCGCTACGGCTCGCAGACTCTACGAAGAGCACCCCAACTCGAGGGTTCTTTTCCTCGCTCCTAGTGCTTTGAGGTTCCAGATTGCAGATAGGCTCCAAGCCGCCGGGGTTCCTTGTTTAATCGTGGACCGGTTTCGATTCCGAGAATTCCTAGATGCAACGACAGGCCCACATGTATGGCCCTCAGGTTTGGCACTAATCCTAAGCGCCGACTTTGCCAAGCAATCTGATGTCTGTGCCAGCCTTGCAACAATTTCATGGGACCTAGTTGTGGCCGAAGAGGGGCATTCCTATAGGGGGATGAGAGCAGACCTGCTACGAGAGGTTTCAAAGTTAGCCAACCGGGTGGTGATCGAGATGCAGCCTCACCTGGAGGCTCCTAAGTTTGTAATTCAGAAGGAATTCACTGAGGTTGAATGGAGACGAGACCGAGTTGTTGACCGAGATGGCAATCTGCTCTTTGCTCCCGTTTCCGCCATCCTTGACGAGGTGTCTTTTGAGGTGACGCCAGAAGAGATCGACATCCGGAGGGCTGTATTGGAAATGGGTCAGCTGATGGGTGGAAGTGAAGCGACCCACCGATTGAGGACTGGAGTTCTGGTGAGGAGCCTTGATTCGAGTCCGGCAGCAATAGAGGGTGTCCTTCAAAGCATCGTTGAAAGACGTGTTGCTTATGAAGATGCGCTTCGAGAGTGTGAGCTTTTTGCTGACCAGCAGTGCCTCGAAACTGTGTCAGAAGAACTTGGCGAACCTACGCGAGAGCAGGTGTCACAAAGGGCTAGGTCACTGCTCCAACAAATTGAGGAAGCTGGAACCGATTCAAAGGCGGAAGCCTTCGGACGGCGAATGGCCGAAGTGCTGGCTATGGGCATAAATCCCAGAGAAGTTGCTGTCCTCACGAACTATGTTGCCACTCTCTACTATCTTTCCGCTGAACTAGATGGGCTTGGAATTCCATGTATGCTTCTGCATGGAGGCATGGATCATTTGGAACGCCAGGAAGCGTTACGACGGTTTTACGAAGAAGACAAGGTGCTTATCGCCACCAACGCAATGATGTTTGATGGCATCAACTTGTGCACTATAAAGTCGCTCATCTTCTATGACCTACCGAATGGCAGTGCCGCACTTCAGCAAGTGATTGGCCGATTCCACCGGTTCGGGCGGAGAGAACAGCTCGACATCCACGTACTTGCCCAGTCAAAAAACCAAGAGGCTGGCGAAACTGGCCCACTGGAACGCCTTCGTTCGGCGCTTGGAATGGCCATGATTTGAATAATACTCAACAACAGCTGGGGTATTTATGGATTACAGGGATTGGATCATAACGCTAGCGACATTGATTGCCCCACTTGCAGCCGTCCAAATCTCCCGCTACCTGGAGGACCGAAAAAACATTCGGGCGGACAGGATGCGTTTGTTCCATACGCTCATGGCGACCAGAGCAAGTTCACTAGACCCCCGTCATGTGGAGTCGCTGAACATGATAGATGTGGTTTTCAGTGGCTCATCACGAGGCGAGAGACGGATCAGGGAATCCTGGAAGGCGTATCTGGATGTTCTCAGTGACAAGACGATTGCCCCCGAAGTCTGGCCTTCCAAACGCCTAGATCACATGGTTGAGCTGCTGTTTCAAATGGCGGTATTTCTGGGCTATGAATTTGATAAGACCCACATCAAGAACCAAGCCTACTTCCCTGAGGGGTATGGCCGATTCGAGGAAGACCAGGCCACGATCCGAAAGGCCATTGTCGAAGTCCTCACATCCGGACGCCCCTTACCCATCTGGGTATGTGGAACCACTGCTCCGGAGCCTCCTCCCACCCAAGCATTTCCTCCCAGAGGAGTAGCTGCCGCTGAGATCAAGAATGGGCCGAGTGAGGGGGCATGATATCCCCGACCTCCCCGCCCCCTTCCATCAGTCGCTTGTAGCCGACTGGAGCCGTTACTCCGCACATCGGAACCAACAATGCCTGTAGACCTTGGAGCCTTCAGCAGGTTGCACCCTGAAGGCCAAACCCTAATCCGTCTTTGGTTCCGTCGGGGCTGGGAAAAACGCCAATGCCCTGATGTCGAAAGCTTCGAGCCCTTCATTTTTACCTACATCGCCTTCAACGGTTGGGCGGCTTGTGTCACAGGCCAGGACCAGGATCGAAGAATGATTGACGCGCTCAAGGCTCACGAGGGCCTTTTACGTGAATTCCATAGTTGGCTTGGTGATTCTTCAGAACTTAAAGATTCTGCGGTGAGGTTTCAATCTCTCTGGCCGATCTTCAGTGCAAAAGGGCTACGCGCACGACGGATACCAGTCTTCAGGAGCACCGAGCGGAGCGCCGTGATCAGCCACTATTGCGCCCATGGAGCCACCGACTTCAAGCCCGAAGCCCCTGAACCATTGCTCAACCTGGCCAACACCCTCGACGCCCTCTACCAAGTTCGCTGCAACCTCTTCCACGGAGAGAAGTGCATCAGTTCCGAGGGTGACCAGCAGGTCGTTGGGGCTGCCTTCAGGACCTTGGTGCACTGGTTCAAGAGGTGTCTGGATGCTTGAGCGGATTGATGGACACAAAGTGGTTCGTCTTGTGGGACAAGGCGGGTTTGGGGCCGTCTACCTGGCCCACGACCGCAACACCAACGAACCCATCGCCCTGAAGACCCTGCTCCCCGAGCGAACAGGCTTATCTCAGGCGGAGGAGCTGTTCCGCCGGGAATGCTCGATCCTCGAACAGCTGAATCACCCTGGAGCCGTGCAAATACATACAACGGGCTTGGACCAAGATTACGGGCTGTATTTCACGATGCCGTTCCTGGAAGGCGGGACCCTTGAGAATGCTCGTCGCGAGCATTCGAGTTCGATAGGGAAGCTCCTCAACTGGTGGATCGACCTTGTACACATCATCGCCCACGCCCACAACCGCGGGTTGGTGCATCGGGATCTCAAACCGCAGAATATCCTTCTGGATAACGATCAAATCGTAGTTGTTGACTGGGGACTGGGTCGTATTGGTGGCTGTAGGTCCCATGTGACTGGCCCAGGAGGAACCCAAGATTGGAGCCCCACTGAGCTTACGGAGGGAGAAGCTGGGTCCTTCACTGACACTTTCGGGCTGATTGGCATCCTGGGATGGATTCTTACTGGACTTCCACCATGGGATCTTCTTGGATGCGAAGCCACCTCACTGGAGCAGGCTGGGTTTGCCAATCAAACTCTCGCCGAATGCATTCAGCGTGGCCTTTCGCGGCACACAGATCGATTTCAATCCGTTCGCGACCTTGCCGACCAGCTATCTGGTCCTCTTGTCGCGGTAAAGGCCCAACTTGTCGAGCAGGCCCTTTACGATGGAACCGATGCCACGGAAGTATTATGGCCCCGGCTCATGCAGACCACCACCAACAGTCTTCAGCCGAAGTACATCAACATTGAATTCTACCGGAGCTACCCGCAAGGTTGTTGCAACCTGACGTACCTTAACCTCTCCTCGGACCAGCAGCGCGTGATCGACCGCTACCTTCAACTTGGCGTCCGACTCGTGGAGGAGCAGGGCATTCCGGATCTCGATAGGCACCTCTGGCGGATTCAAACTCCCAATGGCTCCCTGCGTGAGCAACAGTGGATCTTCGGCCAACGGGGCACAGATGCCTATCGCGTCGTACGTCAACTTGATGCGCTTCCACAACCAGACCAGCGAATCGTGTGCGACTTCTTCCTGCTGATTGAACCGAAGGCGCTACAACTCCCCTGAACGCGCCGGAGAGCCGCCTTCTGCTTGAAGGGCTCTAAGGACTGCCGAGCGGGCTGGGCGTGCCTCACCTCTGTCAGAGAGGGGACCCATTCACTCCGTTTTAGCTTCGCGTGGGTGTATGTATGTTTGACTCGCGGTTCTCTTCTACCCATGCAGCTGAGGTACGCCAGTCCGCAGAACCTCATCAGGGAAGAGTCATTGAATGTCCATCCTGGTGGGCGATTTGACCTGAAACCTTGCCCACCCATGTTTTAGCTTCGAGCGAAGGTAAAACATCAACCTGGAGGAAGACCTGAAAAAGACAACAAGGAAGGCCAAGTCGGACCCCTCCATCGCGGTGGCATACCTCCGGGTCAGCACCGACGAGCAGACCCTCGGCATGGAGGCGCAGCGGTCAGCCATCACCACCTGGGCCGAGCGCCAGGGTGTCACCGTGGTGAGATGGTGCGAAGACCTGGGGGTATCCGGCGGGGCCGAGTTGGAGAAGCGCCCTGGCTTGCTGGAGGCTCTTCGCGCTGTCCGCGACCTACGGGCGGGGCTTCTTGTCGCCCACAAGGCCGACCGAATCGCTCGGGACGTCTACATCGCCGAACTCGTGAAGCGTGAGCTACGAGCAGTCGGAGCCAGCGTGGCACTGGTCGAAGGGATTTGTGGAGACGATCCATTTTCGGAGATGGCGGCCACAGTCATGGATGCCGCCGCCCGGCTTGAGCGGAGGATGATTGCAGCCCGCACCAAGGCGGCGCTGGCCGTCAAGAAGGCCAATGGGGAGAAGACCGGTGGGGACGTGCCCTTCGGTTTTCGACTACGCCAGGACGGCATCCACCTGGAGATTCATCCGGTGGAACACCCTGTATTGACCCGCATCCTTGACCTCAGAAGGAACGGGCTAGGTGGTCGAAGAATCGCCGCCATTCTCACCACAGAGGGTCATTCCCCCCGGGGAGCATCTTGGAATCCCGGCAACCTCCAGACCTTGGCAGATCGGCACCTACATGGGTGACACCAAGGGTGGCTGTACTATCTCCCCCCGAAGATCCCGTTCATCGACGGACCTGGGTGGGTGAAGAGCCCGGTGAGACGAAAGGGCCGATGAACTCGGAGTGGGCGTCTCTGGGCAAGAGGTGGCTTGTCGAAGCGACCTACTTCACCACCGGGTGGGCACCCCGGGTGATGGGTTTGGCCCCCTGGATTTCAATGGGAGGGGCCAAGTCCACAATGCGCTCAAACATTGCCGGGCCGTAGAGCTTACTCAAATCACCAGGTGCCAGATTGGCAGTCCAGATAAGAGGCCGACCGTGTGCGTGACGTTCAGAGACGATTTCGTTGAGCAGCAGGGAACAGGGATCGTCATTGTAGGTGCGACCGGGGCTCAGACCCTCGCGTCCCAGGTCATCCAGAAAAACGAAGGGCTTGGTCGAGAGGTCCTGCACGAGCTTTACCCGTGACGACTTGCTGCTTTCCCAGTCCATGCGCCAGTTCGCGCAGGCATGTGCCCAGGAGCAGAAGATGAACCCTTTGCGCTCCAAGTCGAAGCCTACCTGAGGGGCAACCTTGAGCACGTACGCTTTGAAGGACTCCCGCATCATGGCGGCGAAGGCCATCGATTTCCCGATACGTGAGACCCCGACAAGGCCGCAGCCCCTCTTGGGGTATTCACCAGCCAAGAGGGAGGCGATGAGCTCAGGAGCATGTTCTGCGAGCCCATTCGCAATGAGCGCCGGAATCTTCCCCACCGAGGCACAGAGTTCAATCGGGCGCATTCCAGATTTGGCCAACAGATTCGTCACATGGCCGTCGAGGTTTTCCAGAATCTTGCTGGTCGTCTCGTCGCGCTCTTTCTGTTTGGCAGCAGCCCGAGCCTCATCATCGTGCTTCTCGCACAGAGTCCGGTTCAGGAGCTTGGAATAGACCACCGCAAAGGGGTCGTCGACGTTACTCAGGCCGCAGACTTCGCAAGTCAGAATCTTGCGCTCCTGGATCTTGTGCTCCTGGCCTGCCTCGGCAGGTCTGAAGGTTCGCAGGATCTCCATGATCGAGCCGTCGTCATCAAGGACGAGGTAGTCGTCGTCGTCAATCCAGTCGCCGTCAGGCGTTTGAACAGGTTTCGGCATGGTGTTGTTCCTCATGATGTGCAGCCTGGGCTGCGGGTGGCCCCTCTCGCACCAAGCGGAGGGGATTGCATTGCTTGTTAGCGGAGTGCGTTCTGTTGTTCCCTGGCCATGCGAGCCAGTGGGTTCTCTGTTGCCGGTGTCGAAGCAGGCTCAGCCGGGGCCGCTGCTGAAGCTTTCGCATCGTGGAATGCATCGTCTGAGCCCTGACGAACATTCCCAGACCTCCTCGTTTGCGGTGTCTCCGGCACCTTCCACGGTCTGCTGGCGAGCCATTTCCCCAAACTGGGCATCATCTCGGGGTTGCTCACAGCCCTGGTCTTCCTCTGAGCCAAGGAGATGAGTGCATCCCATGTGACCTCACCCGCATCCACTAGTCCGGCTGTGGCTTCCCCATCAAGTTCCCAGTTGATCCTCTGATCGTTGCCATAGGCCACACACAGCCGACGAAAACCTTCCAGAGCGACTGAACTGATGCGGTCTTCGAGTGGAAGCTTCGCGACAGGTATACCAACACCTTTTTTCTGTGGTCTTCCCGCAGCAGGAGTTGAATCCGGCTGAGGTGCTGCACTGGTCGCAGGCAACTTCTCTGTCCACTTCTTCCGCGCCTTCACCTCGAGTAGGTGTGTGAATCGGTAGTTTGGCTGGTACTTCGCAAACCAAGCCGCAGGAACGATCCGCATCCCTTGGATGGCAGGGAGAAACGGATACCCTTCAGGGTCAGAGATGACGCTCCGGATCTCGGGCAGCAGCTTCAGGTAGTCCGACTCTGAGAGCGGGCAGATTCCGAGAGATACAGCAGCTTGGTTGTAGGCAGCCATCACCTCAGCTGCCCGAGCCAAGGAATCCTCATCCTGGACAGGAGTCTCTCCATCTCTGAGGGAGTAAGGTTCCTTCTGGGCACACACCCGCCCCGAAGGGGCAGAGAGAGAAGAAGAAGTTGCCTTCTTGTCCTCTGGAAATCTCGATTCTTGGGAGCGGCTGAAACCCTCACCAGCATTGAGTTTCACGGGTATCGAGCAAACACCTGCCTCAACACCTACCGCGACAGCCTCGCTGACTGGGGTGGAACCACCGGGGACAACAACTTTGGGCTGTGTTGCAGAGACATGAGCCCTTTTTCCACGGAGTTCCGACCTCCTTCGGATGACACTTGCCTCCACAGTTTCATAGACAACCTCGGGTTCAATGCGATGCACACCCGGGATACCACTCGAAGTCATCCATCCCTGTGCTTTCAGGGATGCCATGATCCGAGAGGCATAACTGACATTGCAGCCAATCGCAGCAGCCAGTTTCTTGGGGGTCAGGAGGAATTCGTTCTCCTTGAGGCCATGCCAGCCGGGAGCTCGACAGACGAGGCCGAGGATATGGACCCTTGCTGCCAAGGTCATTTGCCCCTCGATGTTGGCCAGGGCCTGCACGATTGGCTGCACCAAGGAATTTGGAAGGGGGATGAATCCCGTCGGCATTTGGCTCCCCTAATTCTTGCTGGTACCGGCGCAGCCACGACGGGGCGGCTTTCTAAACTCCTCAAAACGCGACGAGAAGATGTCTTCTGCAGTCCGTTCCGGTAGGAGCTTGTTGATCCTCTGAAGCCAGAGGTGGGGCAATTCGTCGATTCCCTCGCAGGTTCCGTCCAGCTTATTGCTCAGGTCCATGAGCGCACTGACCAAGCCTATGAGGCTCGCCATGAGGTCGACGACGGCTTTATCTCGAGCACAACACAGAACGCTGATTCTGTGCTCATGCAGCATGGCCACACGAGAAGCCTGAGCCGCGACATGACTGTTGAGGCGGCGTCCTGGGAAAATGGCCTCGAATTCATCAGCCAGCGAAAGAGCATAGTGAACAGCTTCATCGGTAAAGGCTTGCCCCTGCACATAGGCAGCAAGAAAATCACCGTAGCTGGTCAAGCTCGACTTGGAATCCAAAACTCCACAGATGATCTTGATCTCGAAGTCGCCAAGATCATCAATGGCACGCTGGAACTCCTCGATGGTCTTTTCCACGGTCTCATTGACCTGCGGAAGTGATGCCGAGGTCGACGGCAGTGGAGAAACCCTAGTAGGTGGCAGCTTGGGGTTCAGACAAGCTCTGAGTGAAATGAACATGGGTTCCTTTCTTCGGAATGAGGTGGCAGGGGAGATTGCTCGAGTTCTCCGCGACGGAGGTTTGGATGGCTGTAGGGTTGAGAAAGCCAAATAAAATCAGGTAATAGCGTCCGCTCCCCATCGGCGGACCTGGGGGTCAAGGGGCTTTCTCTGGCGATGCCTTCACAACGCGGATTGATCACCGGGATCTGCGGGGCACCATCGGGAACCGGACAAACCTAAGAGCCAGGGGGTATTGCCCGAACTGCCTTGACGAAGAAGAAACGGGGATTACCTCTACGGGTCGGCAGAATGGCCCAATCGCGTGTCAGGGCTACTGGGGGTTAAGCGTGGTCCGACGAGGCATGAGCATGTCCAACAGCTGCTCGAACCTGGCATGTTCGGTCTTGACCAAGAGGGCAGTACCTTTGCCACTTTCGAACTGGCTGCAGAGCCGCATGAGACCGAAGCTCCTCAAGTGAAGGTGATACACAACCTGGGTAGCATGAATCGCGGCATCACGGATGATTGACGACTGTTGCTCAGGAGTGAACTGGGCCATCCGCTCTTCTGATCCCAGAATCTCCATCACGACCTCAAGGGCAGGGTTGAAACCCCGATCCGGGAAAAGCCCCTGCACGGTTTCGAGACAGTGGCAGATCGCCTCATTGGGCTTGAGGGCGTGTCCGCAAGCCTTCTCGTTGACCTGTCGAAGATAGCTGGGGATTTCGGTTTCGCACCCCTGCCAAACGGTCATGATGGAGTCGGCCATGAACGTGAGGGTGGTCCAGATGCGCCCCACTTCCTCATGAGTAGGGATTCGGGTCTTCTGCTTGGATTTCGTCATTGGAGGTTCCTTCTGAGTTAAGGTCACGGCCTTAGCGGGTGGTGGTGGACTGGGTCTACTGGATGTGGGGAAGCCTGGAGCGGCTGCGCCAGTGGCTGGGGCAAGTTGAGGGCGGCACCCTCATTGCGGTTGTTTCTTTGGACGACCACGACGAACCCCTGAAGTGGCAGCTTCCTTGTTGTCTGCTGGGTACTCGGAGGTCGATGTGAACGTTTTCTCCTTCAGGAAGGCGTCTAGATCCTCTAGGGAATAGCGAACACGCCGTCCATACTTCCGAAATCGGGGACCGGTCCCCTTAATCCGCCACCCCGCCATGGTCTGGACGGTGGTCTTCAGGTATTCACTCGCGACAATAGGGTCCACGAGTTTGGCCATGATCTCTTGGGCACCGTGAGGGTGTTCGCTGATCGCTTCCTGTTCCATTGGGGCACCAAACTGGGGGTAGGGAGGTTGGAGAAGATCGCTCGCCGTTGCTCGGCATGTCCAACGTGACAGGCGGATGGGACTTGGTCTTGGGGCGCTCCCTTGCAGAAACCGCAAGAGAGTGCCCCCCGCTTTGAATCGACAACCTCTTGCCCTTGAACCGCATACATGCATTGGGGCGGCAGGGTCCACTTGGTGAGCCCGAATCCGTGGCTTCGGTCATGTTCCTGAGGACTCGCTGCAGAGCCTTCATCCTCAGTCACGGTGACGCTCTAAAGCCCTTGGCTAAGACGCCGAAGACACTTGTCCATGTGGCCAACTCGTTAGACCAGAAACTGCCCCGTCACTCGGGTGTAGCTAAGCGTGGCGCGACGTCATGGCGTCTATACGGTGCAGCACTCACTATTCCGCGAAGACGTCGATGGGGGCGATGGCTCTGACTACCTGCCTTGGTCGTCCGATGCGCAGCTTGGTTCGAGTGTGATGATGGTGTGATGACAAAGCAAAACGGCCACCCCGAGGAGTGGCCGTAAGTGTTGTATTGATTGGTGGTCCCGGAGCGATTCGAACGCCCGACCCTCAGATTCGTAGTCTGATGCT
>CAZPUI010000043.1:0-15692 GCA_964589695.1 uncultured Solibacteraceae bacterium
CCCAGGATGCGTTCCCGGTAGGCCTGTGCCGCGGCCTCCGGGTTGATGTTCAGGGCCCAGAGGTGGTCTGCCTGGGGAACGGGGCGGGGTATGCCGGTGAGCGCCACGCCGAGTACCTCATCAAGGTTGGAGGCCGGGTCCGTGCTGATCAGCAACACGCGGGCACCGGCGTCGGCGAGCTTCAGGGCCGTGGCGCAGGCCGAGGAGGTTTTGCCCACACCGCCCTTGCCTGTGAAGAACAGGATCGGGGTGGGTCGAGGGACGAGGATCGTCAATGGAGCATCCCCTTCAGCAGCCACGGTCGCCGCAGCAATCTGTCGGGGTGGGTGCCGCAAGCAAGTCCACCGGGGCGGTCTCGAGCGTGGGCGTGGGTTTGGCGAGGTAGCGTTCCGCCAGTGCAACCACGGCCTTTGCGGGAGCTTCCTTCACGGACTGGGCGGTGCGCACCGCCCGCAGCATGTCCTCCTTCGACACCCCCAGCTTTCGGGCCTTGTCGAAGTGGAACTTGAAGCAGGGTTCGCAGTTGGAGGCGATGGCCGCCCCAAGGGCCACCAGTTCCTGGACGGCCTCGGAGTAGATCGAAGGCTCACCTTCCCGCAGGCCCATCCAGGCCGCCAGCTGTGTCCGGCTCGGGTAGACGCCCGTGCTGAGGACTTCCCCCTTCCATTTGAGGACCGGGAGTCCGGATTCTCCCTGCGCCTGAAGGACCTGGCGAACCTGGGGGTCCTCGGCGAACACCAGGGGCTGCTGGGCCAGGTTGAAGCGCTCCACGGTGATGCCTTCCCCCTTCACCCACGCGAGGTCCGCCGCAAAGCGCACCAGGCTGGGGTCGACGCTGGGACCACACACCCCCGTGGGACAGCAGAGCGGTGGATCGAAAACCTGGAGCATGGTCGGTGTCGTCATCGGGTCTCCTGGCAGGAGGGCTTTGGGGCCTCAGCCTCGGCTGTGATGGGCGGAATGGAGAGGCAGTGGGGATCCCGGCATCCGGAGCCACAGCAGTCTTCCCAGAGGTAGGTGGTGAGCTCCCGAAGATCCTCGAAACAGGCGGCGTACCGAAGGACTTTGCCCTGGCGGGTGGCCCGCACAAGCCCCGCGTGGGCCAATTCGGAAAGGTGGTGACTTAGGGTTGAAGCCGGGATCCCGAGCTGGGCCTGAAGGTCCCCCGCGGGTGTGCCCTCCGCGGGGCCTTGCACAATGCGTTTGACAATGGAAAGTCTGGACTCGTGGGCGAGGGCGCGAAGGCGAAGCACCTGGCGCTTGAGAGGGTCAAGAGCATCAAACATATCGACAATTCTATAATTGTAGAAATGGGGAAACAATTGGCATTTCACGACTTGTGAATTCTCTACTGATTTGATCGTAAATGGCTGTGAATCGAGAGGTTGAATAAAAAGACACGCAGGTCGTCTTTCTTGTTGACAACGCTGTCCGATTCCTTAGCCTTGGCAAATCAGAAAGGTGACCTTTGCTCTCCTTCACCGCCACCACCGGCTACGCAGTCCAGGCGCTTGGCTGCCTCTCGACCACCCGCGACCGTCTGGTCATGAGCCGCCAGATCGCCGAATGCACGGGCATTCCACCTTCCTACCTGTCCAAGGTGCTCAACGCCCTCGTTCACTCAGGACTGTTGGAGGGCAAGCGTGGGTACCAAGGGGGGGTTCGCCTGACCCGGGATGCCGCCGACATCACCCTGCTCGAATTGGTGGAGGCTGTGGAAGGAAAGGACTTTCTCAGCGGATGCTTCTTTGGCCTGGAGCCCTGCGGAGTCGCCCAGTCCTGCCTCCAGCCCCTGGCAGCGTCCCTTCGGCAGCAGCTGGTGGAAGGCCTGGCGCGCATCACCGTGGCCGACATGGCCCATCCAGGAGGAGAGGGGCGGCAGCGGATGAGGTGCTGCCTTCCCGATGGCACCGTGACTCAACCACGAACCTGTTCTGCCCCCGATGGTTCCCCCACACCCTGCGGTTGTGGACGTCCCTAATACAGGCCCCCCCCCGGGCCGCCCTCCAAGGAGTCGGTGATGAAGGATCTGATCGTCGCCATGCAGGAATCGCTTGAACGGGCGGTTCCGAAACCAGGCATTCGCCGTTGGGGCATGCTTATCGACCTAAGGAAATGCGTAGGCTGCCACGCATGCACAGTAGCTTGCGTCTCCGAGAACAAGCTGCCCCCCGGGGTCGTCTACCGACCGGTGCACGAATATGAGCGGGGCAAGTACCCGAACCCCCAACGGATCTTTCTGCCTCGTCCCTGCATGCAGTGTGACAACCCGCCCTGCGTGAAGCCCTGCCCCAAGCCGGGGGTGGCCACCTGGAAGGAAACCAAAGGCCTTGGCGCCGGCCTCGTGCCCATCAACTACGACGAGTGCATCGGCTGCGGCAACTGCGTGAAAGCCTGTCCCTACGGCGCACGGACCGTCGATGGGGGCGAATACCACACCCCTGACGCCCACGAAAAATACGAGTTGGCACCGATGTTCGAGTACGGCAAAGCCCGGCGTCGCAAGGATGACGAGTCTCCGATGCACAAGGCCCGGAAGTGCCACTTCTGCCTCCATCGCCTTGAGGAAGGGATGCTCCCCCAATGCGTGACCACCTGCATCGGACGGGCCACCTACTTCGGGGATCTGGAGGATCCCGAAAGCGAGATCGCCCGGGTCATCAAGGCCAACAAGGTCCAGACCCTCAAGACGAAAAAGGGCACCAAGCCCCGTGTCTACTACATCGCCGATCAGAATCTCGAGGTGATCTATGGCTGAGCGGACGAAAGGGGAATCCACCTCCCGACGGGACTTCCTAAGGACAGGTGTCGCTGTGGGCGGAGGCGCCTTCGCCATCACCCATGTCGCCCGGGCGGGGGAGCTCTTGGCCCGCGCCGAGCAGGGCGGTCTCAGTACCGAGGAACAGTATTCCCTGATGCTGCCGGAGAACACGCTCTACACCACCTGCCTCAACTGCAACACCGGCTGTGGCATGAAGGTGAAGATCCTAGACGGCGTCGCCGCCAAGATCGACGGTAGCCCTTACAACCCCTACTGCCTGCACCCCCATCTGCCCATGACCACGGACCTCACGAAGGCGGCCCGCATCGATGGCGGGCTTTGCCCCAAGGGCCAGGCGGGCCATACCGGTGCCTACGATCCCTACCGCATCCGCCGCGTGCTCAAGCGTGCCGGCAAGCGCGGGGAGATGAAGTGGATCAGTGTGCCCTTCGATCAGGCGATCACGGAGATCGTGGAAGGCGGCAAGCTCTTCGCGCACGTGCCCGGCGAAGAGAACCGGGTGGTGGAAGGACTGCGTTCCCTGTATGCCCTGAAGGATTCCAAGGCCTTTGCGGCCATGTCGGCGGATGTCGACAAGATCCGCAAGAAGAAGATGACGGTCGCGGAGTTCAAGCTGCAGCACGCCACCCTGCTGCACACCCTCATCGACCCGGACCATCCGGATTTCGGGCCCAAGAACAATCAGTTCGTCTACATGTGGGGCCGCAAGAAGGGGGGGCGGTCGGATTTCGACAAGCGCTTCACCGATGCCTTTGGCACCGCCAATACCCACGGCCACACCACGGTCTGTCAGGGCTCCCTCTACTTTGCCTGCAAGGCCATGAGCGAGCAGTGGGATGGAAGCACGTTCAAGGATGGCCAGAAGTTCTACTGGCAGGCTGACCAGGAACACAGCGACTACATCCTGTTCGTGGGGGCCAACCTTTTCGACGGCAACTATGGCCCCACCAACCGCACCCCCCGCATGACCCAGCGCATGGTGGAAGGCAAGCTGAAGATCACCGTGCTGGATCCGCGCTGCACCAAGCTGGCCTCCAAGGGGCAGCGATGGGTGCCCATCAAGCCTGGCACCGACGCGGCCTTTGCCATGGGCATTACCCGTTGGATCCTGGAGCAGAAGAGGTTCGATGCCAAGTTCCTGGCCAACGCCAACAAGGCTGCCGCCTCCGCCGACAAGGAAGCCTCTTGGTCCAACGCCTCCTGGCTCGTGAAGCTGGAGAAGGACGGGTCCGCCGGTGCCTTCCTTCGCGCCCACGAGCTTGGACTCAAGGCCAAGGAGAAAGTGAAGGACAAGGACGGCAAGGAATCG
This sequence comes from uncultured Solibacteraceae bacterium, assembly GCA_964589695.1. GTDB lineage: Bacteria > Acidobacteriota > Holophagae > Holophagales > Holophagaceae > CAZPUI01. Next base: position 4,092 of record CAZPUI010000043.1, read on the forward strand.
GAAATCGAATTCATGGTGGTGCTCAAGGACGGCAAGCCCGTCGCCTTCGATCCTCGGGATGAAAAGCAGCCGGTGGAGGGCGACCTCTTCGTCGCCACCGAGCTCAAGGGCGAGAAGGAGAGCTTCAAGGTCAAATCGGGCCTTCAGATCATGCTCGAACAGGCCCAGGCGAAGCCTTTGGCCGAATGGGCCAAACTCTGCGGAACCACCGCCAAGGTGATCGAGGATGTGGCGCGGGAATTCACCTCCCACGGCAAGAAGGCTGCCGTGGACATGCACCGGGGGCCCGCCCAGCACACCAATGGGTTCTACACCATCGGCACCCTGATGAACCTGAACGTGCTCATCGGGAATTTCGACTGGAAAGGCGGGATGATCGCCCCTTCCACCTACAATGCGGACGGCACCAAGACGGACCGCCAGCCCTTCCCCCTGGCCAAGATCACCCCCAAGAACCCCAAGCCCTTCGGACTCTCGATCATTCGTCACGATGCGAAGTACGAGGAGAGCACGATCTTCAAGGGCTATCCCGCCCAGCGGAACTGGTGGCCCCTGGCTTCGGACGTCTACGAAGAAATCCTGCCCTCCATGGAAGACGCCTATCCGTACGCGGCCAAGATCCTCTTCAGCTACATGGGGACGCCGGGATATGCGCTGCCGGCGGGGCAGACCCAGATCCATGCCCTGGCCAACCTCGACCGCATTCCGCTCTACTTCGCCAGCGATATCACCGTGGGTACGACCTCCATGTTCGCGGACTACATCTTCCCGGACCTCCATTACCTCGAGCGCTGGGAGTTCCAGGGTTCGCACCCCAACATGCCGGTGAAGGTCCAGCCCGTGCGTCAGCCGGTGATTCCTTCCCCGAACGAAGTCGTGAAGGTCTTCGGGGAAGCGCAGCCCCTTTCCCTCGAAACGGTGTGGATGGCCCTGGCGGAGAAACTCGGACTGCCGGGCTTCGGCAAGGATGCCTTTGGACCCGGAATGGATCTGAATCGGCCCGATGACTTCTACCTGCGGATGGTGGCCAACCTTGCCCACGATGGGAAGGAGTCGGTTCCCGACGCCTCGCCCGAGGAAATGCAGATCTTCCAGAAGGCCCGCCGCCATCTGCCCAACAATGTCTTCGATCCCGTCCGCTGGGCCTCCAATGTCGGGGAGAGCTGGAAGAAGGTGGTCTACCTGCTCAGCCGTGGTGGGCGATTCGACACCCAGGAGAACACCTACAAGGGCGATGCCGTTGCGAACAAATATGGCAAGCAGATCAACCTCTACCAGGAGAAGACCTGGAAGGTGAAGGATGCCTTCACCGGCAAGCATTTCCTTGGCATGGCCACCTTTGTGCCTGTCGCCGACACCCTGGATAAGGCTCCCGATGCCCTGAGCAAGGGCTACGATCTCCACCTGCTCACCCAGCGGGATGTGCGCATGACCAAGTCCCGGACCATCGCCCAGGCGTACCTGGCCGAGCTGATGCCTGAGAACGCCATCGTCATCCATACGTCGGATGCCCAGCGCCTTGGACTCAAGAAGGGACAGAAGGTGAAGGTGGTTTCGGCCACCAATCGCGAGGGAACCTGGGACCTGCTGAATGGGAAGAAGAAGCCCATGGTCGGCAAGGTTGAAATCACCGAGACCATCCGGCCGGGCACCATCACCTTTACCCTTGGCCACGGCCACTGGGCCACGGGCGCCGTGGATGTCACCGTGGATGGCCAAGTCATCAAGGGCGACAAGCTCCGATCCGGGGGTGTGCACGCCAATGCTGCCATGTGGATCGATCCATTCCTGAAAAACACCTGCATGATCGACAAGGTGGGTGGAAGCGTGAGCTTCTACGACACCAAGGTCCGCCTGGTGAAAGCCTGATCCCCCCTCCGAGCCGTTGCCGGCATCGGCTCATTTTTTTCATTTTTTGCCACGGAGTACCCCCCATGAAGCTGTCCCACCTCGCAACCCTGAGCCTTGTGCTCGCAGGGACCGCCGTCCAGGCCCAAACCCCCACCATCACCGGTCTGGTCCAGGTTTGGTACCACCAGGTTCTGGACAACAACCTTCGGCTCAACGACGCCGCCAAGTACACCAATGCCATCCGGTCCGAATACAAGGAAAACGGGTTCACCGTACGCCGCGCGGAACTGAAGTTTGCCGGCAAGATCACGGAGGAGGTGAGCTACGAAGTGATGGTGGACCCCACCATTGCCGCCTCGGCCACCAACAACCTGCTCCAGGATGTCGCGCTCATCTGGAAGCCTGTCAAGAACTTGGAGTTCCGGGTGGGCCAGTTCAAGAACCAGCAGACGCTGGAAGGCGTGACCTCCTCCTCCGAACTCCAGTTCATCGATCGTGGCATGCTCGCCAACGCCTTTGGCGATGTGCGGGATCGCGGTGCCCTGGCCAGCTATCTCTTTGGAGATACCAAGGGCTTTGCGGGCAAGATCACCGTGGGCGTGCTCAATGGGCAGGGCAAACTGGCCGATTCGAATGCCCAGAAGGATTTTGTGGGTCGGGTGGAGTTCACCTACGCCAAGTCCCAGAAGTTCGGCGCCTACACCCTGATGGGCTCCACGGATCAGGCGGACAAGGGGGCCCTCGCGGCCAAGACCTTTGCGGGAATCAATGCCCCGACCGCCACGGCGATCCTGGACAACAAGGACCAGACGTCCCAGCTCGGCGCCTTCTACCAGTACCAGGATGGTGCCTGGTACGGAGCCGCGGAGTTGATCGCAGGGGTCCTTGGGCGCCGAGCGGCTGGGGTAGGGACCACGGGGGCCGCGGGACGGGAGCATCTGGACCAGAAGTTCGGGGGACTCACCCTGACGGGGGCCTATTCCTTCAAGAATCACACCTTCCATCTGCGGTACGACAACCTCAACTACAACACTGGAGACGAGTGGTACGGCACCACCAATCCCTACAAGACCGCCGCCGCAGACTACACCCCGAACTTTACCCTCCTTACGCTGGGCTACACCTACGCCTTCAACCCCGCCAAGGTGAAGGCTGCCAACTTCAAGCTCAACTACATCGCCCGCAGCAAGAACGTGCTGAAGGCTCGAACGGGACAAACGGGTGAGCAGGGCGGTGACAGCCTCCTGGCACAGTTCCAGGTGAGCTTCTGAGGTGGGACCCGAGGGGGCGTCCGTGGGCAAATAAAATGCCCTGGGCCCTGAAGGTGTGGGCACAATCTCAACCTTGCTTCCAAGCACACGATGAGAAAATGGCCCGCACCTCACAGGGGTCCGCCGAACACAATCCAGGAGGCTGAGTGATGATCATGGATCTTGCCCGCAGAGGGCTTCGTCTTTGCGCCAACCCCATCAGCATGACGGGTGTGGCCATCACCTCCGCCACGGGCTTCACCATGGTGGGGGCCTGGATTCTGGCTTCCATGCAGTCGGCACCGACCAACCCCTACCTGGGCATCGTTCTGTTCCTGGTGCTGCCCGGTGCCTTCGTGTTCGGCCTGGTGCTCATCCCCGTGGGCATGTGGTTCAAGCGGAGGAAGAATCGCCGCGAGGGCCTCCTGGAGCCCGCGCCCCTGAACCTGGATCTCTCGACCCCCTCCGTGAGAAATGGGATCCTGGGCATCGCCGCACTGACACTCGTCAACATTGCCTTGGTGGGAACGGCCACCGCCAAGGGCACGGCCTTCCTGGACAGCAATGCCTTTTGTGGAACCGCCTGCCACACGGTGATGCAGCCGGAGTACACCGCGTTCCTGGGTTCGCCCCACGAACGGGTCGGGTGTTCCAAGTGCCATATCGGCCCTGGGGCCGACTGGTTCGTCAAATCCAAGCTGAGCGGACTGCGCCAGGTTTGGGGTGTGGCCACCAATCGTTTCCGGCGGCCCGTTCCCAGCCCCGTGCATGATTTGAGACCTGCGCGTGAGACCTGTGAGCAGTGCCATTGGCCGCAAAAGTTCCATGACGACAAGTTGCGCGTCATTGATCGGTTCCAGGACGATGCCCAGAGTACGCCCTCCACCCACGTGCTCATGCTCAAGGTCGGCGGCCAGAGCAAGGGCATCCATGGGCGGCACCTGGATGATCGAGAGCGCATCACCTACATCTCCCATGACCCCAGGCGGGAGAAGATCGACAAGGTCATCTACAGGAACGACCGCGGCGAAACCGTGGAGTACTTTGCGGAGGGCTACAAGGACACGCCCGGCGGTGAAGCGCGGCAAATGGATTGTGTGGACTGCCACAACCGCCCGACCCATGCCTTCGACCTCCCCGAGCGGGCCGTGGACAAGGCGCTGGCCTCTGGAAAACTGAGCCGGGAGCTGCCCTATGCCCGGAAATGGGGCATCGAAGTCATCCAGGGCACCTACGCAAGCCACCAGCAGGCCGAGGTTGGTATTCCGGAGGCCCTTTCTGCCAAGTACGCTCGCGAATACCCAGAGGTCGCAGCGCAGCAGAAAGGTCTCATCCTGAAGCAGGGCCAAGCCCTCGTCGCCCTGTACAAGCGCAACGTATTCCCGGAAATGAAGGTGAAATGGGGTACCCATCCCAACCACATCGGACACGAGGACTCACCGGGCTGTTTCCGTTGCCACGATGGGGAGCATAAGGCCAAGGATGGGCGGGCGATCTCCAGCGACTGTTCGAGTTGCCACAACCTCCTGGCCCAGGGAGAAGCCAATCCGAAGATCCTGAAGGAAATGGGCATCCGGGACTAGGACCACCAAATTGGCCCCCCAGGGAGCCCCTTGCGGGGCTCCCTCTCCATTCAGGCAGATCCTGGGGATACCCGGGCCCCTCACCTCCACCTTGAAGATTTCAACATCGCCCCCATGCTCAGATAAGGCCACCTCAGGGCGGCGCGCCTATGCTCAGGTAGGCTATGCGGGAGGAACCACCTGAATGCACCTGAATCGACCTCAAGGTCCAGCGGGGTCACCCCATGTCACGAGGGGGCCAGGTGGATCTGGCGCATGCGGGAGGCTTCTCCGGCGGGTGCTCGGCAAGGCCATGGCCATCCTGATGACCTTCGGGCTCCTGGGCGCCGTGGGTTGCCGCCGCCGCGGGCCCGAGGCGCCTCCCGTGATCGCCGCGGCGGCGGACCTCCGGTTTGCCCTGGAAGCCATTGAAGGGGACTTCACCCAGGCGACGGGCCTGCGTGTCCGTCTGAGTTTCGGTAGCTCCGGCAACCTGGCCCGTCAAATCGAGCAGGGCGCACCCTACCAGGTGTTCCTGTCCGCGGATGAGGACTATGTCTTTCGCCTGAATGCCGCTGGACGGACCGAGGGCCGCGGGGTGCCCTACGCCCTCGGGCGCATCGGCTGGTTCATCCCCAAGGGCAGTCCGGTGGGGCTTAGGCCCGCGGCCCTCGCAGCATCGTTGAAGGACGGCCGCTTGAGCGCCTTCGCCCTTGCAAACCCCGACCACGCCCCCTACGGCCTGCGGGCGCGGGAAGCCCTGCGACACGCCGGACTGTGGGAGGCCCTGCAGCCCCATCTGGTGCTCGGGGAGAACATCGCACAGGCGGCCCAGTTCACGCTCTCCGGCGAGGCCCAGGCGGGGATCATCGCCCAGAGCCTGGCGCAGGCCCCCACCTTTCGGGAGCAGGGGCATTTCGAGCTGATCCCCGAGACCTGGCACCAGCCCCTGGCCCAGCGGATGGTCCTTCTCAAGGGGGCAGGGGCAGACGCCCGGCGCTTCTTCGCCTTCCTCCAGGAACCGAAGGCGCGGGCCACCCTGCGGCGCTTTGGCTTCACCCTGCCGGGGGAGGGTGCGGCATGAACCTGTCGGCCTTTCGCGTGTCCTTCGAATTGGCCCTGTGGACCCTGATCATCCTGGGACCCCTGGCCCTCTTCGGGGGGCGAGCCCTGGCCCACAGCCGGTTTCGTGGGCGAAGCCTGGTGGAGGCGCTGGTGGCGCTGCCCCTCGTGCTCCCTCCGACGGTCCTTGGCTACTACCTGCTGGTGGGCTTCAGCCAGCAGAGCCCGCTGGGAGCCCTCTATGTCAGGGTCATGGGCCAGCCCCTGGCCTTCACCTTCCAGGGGCTCGTGTTCGCCTCGGTGCTGTTCAACCTGCCCTTTGCGCTTCAGCCCATGCAGCGGGCCTTCGAAGCCATTCCTCGGGAGGTGCTGGAGGCCGCCGACTGCTGCGGGCTTACGCCCTGGCGCAAGCTCTGGCGCATCGAGCTGCCCCTGGCCTGGACGGGCGTGGTGAGTGGCCTGGTGCTGACCTTTGTCCATACCCTAGGCGAGTTCGGGGTCGTGCTGATGATGGGCGGGAACATCCCCGGAGAGACCCAGACCGTGGCCATCGCCATCTATGACCGGGTTCAGGCCTTCGACCAGGCCGCTGCGGGGAGCATGGCCTTCGTGCTGCTGGCCCTGAGCCTGGGGGCCATCACCCTCTCCTATGCCCTGTCCCGGAGGCGCCATGGCTGAGGGCGGTCTTCGGCTCTGGGTTCAGCAGGATCACCCCATGACCCTGCAGGCCACGCTGCGCTGCGAGCCGGGGCAGGTCCTGGCGCTGGTGGGACCTTCCGGGGCCGGCAAGTCCTCGCTGTTGCGCATCATCGCGGGGCTTCTCCACCCCGCCCAGGGGACCGTGCAGTGTGGGGGCCAGACCTGGGTGGACACGGCCCAAGGTGTGAGCCTCCCGGCCCGTCGGCGGCGGGTGGGGTTTGTGTTCCAGCACCATGCCCTCTTCCCTCATCTGACGGCCCTTGAAAACGTAGCGGAGGCGCTGACGGGCCCGGACAAACCTGCCCGGGCCCGAACCTGGCTGAAGCGGGTGCATCTGGGGGGGATGGAAGGTCGGAAACCCTTCCAGATGAGTGGGGGCCAACAGCAGCGGGTCGGGGTGGCCCGTGCCCTCGCCCGGGAGCCTGAGGTCCTGCTCCTGGATGAACCCTTCTCGTCCGTGGATCGGGTGACCCGGGAGAAGCTCCACCTGGAGCTGGCGGAGCTCCTGGCCTCCCTGGACATCCCCGTGGTGCTGGTCACCCACGATCTGGACGAGGCCGCCATGCTCGCCCACCGGATGGTGGTCCTATCCCGGGGCCACACGCTCCAGGAAGGGACTCCCGAGGAGGTGGTGCGTATCCCCGAGACCCTCGAAGTGGCCCGCCTGGTGGGGCATCGCAACATCCTCCCGGGACGGGCGCTGGAAGTGAAACCGAACCCTTGCCTCGACTGGGAGGGTGTTCCTGTGCAGGTGCACGTGCCGGGCGCATGGGGTAGGGGGGCTCCGCTTGCCTGGGTCATCTCGCCCTGGGATGTGCGGCTGCGGCCCCAGGACGACCCCATGGATCGCCCTGGCCACACCTACCTGCGCGGCACGGTGCTTTCGGTGGTCCGGCAGGGGGAACTCCTGCGGGGGGTGATGAACGTGGAGGCGTTCCCGGACCACCGCCTCCACTTCACCTGCGCCCGCCATCTGGCGGACCGGGGGCAGGTGGCCCCCGGTGCGCCCATCCTCGTGGCCCTTCCCGCGGATCGGATCCGGTTGTTCGATGGAAACGGGGCGGTTTTGAAGTAGACCCGCCCCTTCACCCAGCGACTTTCGACTGCCAGGCCATCACCATCACCCAGACGGCGCAACCCACCAGGAGGACCCCCATGAGCCTGGGAAGCCATCGCCCCATGACCTTGGAGAAGTGGCTTTCGGCGTACCTGCTGGCCCACCCCGAGGATGCCCCGGCCAGGAAGAGCAGCAGCACGTGACCCACGGCGTAGGTGAAGAGCAGCACACCGCCCCAGACCCCGCGTCCTTGCCGAGAATGCCCGCCATGCAGTCCTGGGGGACGTACCCGTGGAGGAAGGCGCCAACCGCGATGCCCCCCACCCATGACGTTTCCGATCCAGCATGTCCGATTGGACAGCGCCTTGCGCATCCGCCTCAGGAACCATGGAGACGAACACCCCCTGCGCCTTGGACCTTGAGGTACTCCTTTCCGAAGGTGAAAGCAGACGAGGTGGACAGGCTCCGCTTCCCCACCACATGGGGGTCAAAGGGGGATAATCGCTAGGGTTTTGAGCAGGCAGACCCCATCCCGCCGCTGCGGGACCAGCGTCTGGATGAAAAGGTGTTTTCAGGCTAGAGGCCCAGAATTCGGTGGCACCGAAATACTTCAGTTAGGCCACGTTGCTTCCCGCGTCGTCGCCCAGGCTGCACCCGCACCCGATGCCAATTTTGGCCCCTTTCGGGGGTGTGGTTCCCCGCACCCTGGAGCAATCAACGCACTCACCACTCCCACCGCGGTGTGTGGAAGTTCCCTCTCTCCCCCAACAGCAACTGAGTAGCATTGGTTTCGGTGTTCAGAAGGTGGAGGGAATTGCCGCTGGAGTACGCCAACCATGGTCCTTCGGGGCTCCAGCGCGGGGTGGTCAGGGGTCCAGGACCAGCGTAGATGACTTCAGACGCTCCTGTTGCCGGTTGAAGAGAACGCAGTTGACTGACGCCATCTGGGGTCGTGGCTACGAAGGTAATGTGGTTGTTCGCGGGGTTCCACACCGGGCCGTGCAGGCGGGCACCCTCGAGTCGGAATCGGTGAGGAGCCTGTGTTCCCCGTGTGAGGATGAGCAGGACCTCCTGGGCACCTCGGGTCTCAACGCAGGCCAGTTGCTGGCCATCGGGACTCCAGGCTGGGGCTTCGAGGTTGTCGCTGAAGCCCGTCAGGTTCTGGATGGAGCCGGAATCCCAGTCCAGCAACCGGATGGACTGTCTCCCGCGCTTGTCCGACTCCAGGAACGCCAGGGTGCGGCCGTCCGGCGACAAGGCCGGCTGGGCTGGCAAACCGGGATGGGAAGGAGCATAAAGGCGCTTCGGTTGTCGCTGGTGGAGGTCCATCCCCCAGATTTCGGGTTGCCCACTCACATAGCTCACGTAAGCGAAACGACCCTTGCGAATGGCCGTGGGTGACTGGGTCCGGCTCCGATGGCGCGTAAGCGGTGTGATGTGGGTGCCTCCGCCATCCGTCATCACGATCTCAGACACGCCGTGCCCCATGTCCTGAACGGCCAACAGGCGCCTGGAGGCGGGTGTGGCTCGGCCATCCAGGTGCAGGGCCAGGTCGTCCACAACACGCAGCATCAGCCGGTCAAACAGAGCCTCGGAACCTCGGTAGGCCTTCCGGAAGATAGGAGTGCCTTTCGCGATCGGCAACAGTTCAGCCACAAGGCGTAGCTGCGCGTCTGCGCCCAGGGTCAGCGTCGTTGCCAGGCGCAATGCGGGCACTTCCTTCACGGAAGCTACGCCCCAGTGCGCAAGGTGTTTCTGGATTGTGGGTATCACGCGCTCGGAAAGGGAGCGTGCGATGCCCGTCGCGCGGATGGGAAGGAACAGCAGCCCAGTGCGGGGAGCTGGTCGGGCGGATGCCGATCCGCTCCCCATGAGCACCAGGAGCACGAGGCGGAGTGCCCACCCCATGGAGCCTTACCCCTTGAGGGCGAAGTGGGCGCGGCGGTTTCGATGCCAGCAGGCTTCGTTGCCCTCCGTACAGAGGGGCTTCTCCTTGCCATAACTGAGGGTCGACATACGCGTGTCTTCGATGCCAAGGGCCTTGAGGTAGGCCTTGGCTGCGCTGGCGCGCTTTTCCCCGAGCGCCAGGTTGTATTCGGCGGTACCTCGTTCGTCACAGTGGCCTTCAATCTGGATCAGGGCCTTGGGATTCGCCTTGAGGAAGTTTGCGATGGCCTGAAGCTGGGCCTTGTCGGTCTCCTTGATGGCGAACATGTCGTAGTCAAAGTGGATGTCCTGGAGGGCCTTCTCGGCGGCCTGCTTGAAGGCGGCAAGCGCCGCGGCCTCGGCCCTCCGGGCAGTCTCCATCCGCTCCTGTTCTGCCTTTCGTCGGGCCTCTTCCTCGGCGGCGGCCTTGCGCTTGGCTTCGGCTTCAGCGGCGGCCTTGGCCCGAGCGGCATCCTGAGCGGAGGTGTCGACCTTGGGTGGCTCAGGGGGCTTCACGGGTTCGGGCTTGCGGCAGGCCAGTCCGAAGACAAGCGCGGCACTGAAGATCATCACTGGGGCTTGCTTAGACAGCGTCATGGATTCCTCCGTTTGTATGGGCACCACGCGGGATGCGGTGAGTGAAATCCGCCAGTCGATGAGGCTGGGGAGGAAGGGAGGGTGCCGCGACGGACGATTGGGATGGTTGGCGAGGTGCCAACTTCGAATCCGTGCGTTGAGGTCCGAGCAAATAGGCTCCGATGAGCACCAGGGCGACGATGAGCAGCAGGAAGCGCACGAAGATCCGGTGTTTCTTCCCGAACTCCAGCACCACGGAATCGGCACCGGGACCATCCCGCGGTGTGCAGGCGCGATCGGGCGTGGAAGGGGGCGTGGACATGTTGGAACTCGCGGACATGGGACCTGTCATCGGGTGCACGAGGTGCCTACGAACACAGCAGGTCAGGGGTGCGGACCGAAACGTTTCAACACCTTCTCCACGGCGCGGGAAAGGATCAGCAACTTGGTGACGAGAGCCTTTTTCCGCGGAGCGTAGGTGGCTTCGATGTGCTCCATCTCCTTGCCGATCTCCACCTGGATGGACTCGGACTTCTGCATGGAGAGCACCTGGGAGTGGTAGACGCTGCGGTGCCCCGTCATCAGGAAACTGATCACGCATGCGACGGTGGCGTAAGGCGCCACGACAGGACCGAAGAGTTCCACGGCGAGGATGCTTGCCGCGATGGGTGTGTTGGCCGAGCCTGCCAGGACGCTGGTGAAACCGATGGCCGAGAAGGTCGCCGCGTTCAGGCCCATGACGGTCGCGTAGAGCGCACCCGATGTCGCTCCCACAAAGAAGATGGGGGTCACAATGCCGCCGCTGCCGCCGAAATTGAGCGTGATGGTGGTGAAGAGCGGCTTGAGCAGAAAGGCATACCAGGAGACCTTTTCGCCCCCCAGAGCCGCCTCGATGGTGTCGAGGCCCAGCCCAAGGTATTGCTTCGAGAAGACCAGGGCCAGGACCACCAGGGCCGAGCCGCCGATGAGCCCCTTCACCGGGCTCCACACCTTCAACTTGGCGGAGAGCTTCTCGCCGATCTTCAGCGTTTCGATGAGCATCACCGAGCACAGCCCGAAGAATATGCCAGCCAGAATGACCTTCAAAAAGAACACCTCGCTGAACGCCGGGATCACCTTGACCGGGTGGTAGAAATATTGGATCCCGAGGGCCGAAGAGACCTGGTAGGCCGTGATGCCCGCGATGAAGGAAGGCAGCAGGACGTCGTAGAGAATGGCGCCAACGAAGAGGACCTCCACGCCGAAGATCGATCCCGCGATGGGCGTCCCGAACACCGCCGCGAACCCCGCGCTGATGCCGCAGATCACCAGCTTCTTCCGGTCGTGATCATCAAACTTCAGGAGACCCGCGACGATGGAAGAGATGCCCGCGCCGATCTGCGCACACGGACCTTCCTTCCCCGCAGATCCTCCGGTGGAAAGGGTGATCAGCGTGGCCAGCAGCTTGACCGGGACCACGGCCGCCTTGATCTTCCCGCCGTGCTTGTGGATGGCCTCGATGACCTTTTCGGTGCCGTGTCCCTGCGCATCCGGGGCGAGGTATTTGATCATCAAGGCGCTGATGAACAGGGCCACGGGCAGCAGCAGGAAGGTGTACGGGTGGCTCTGTCCGGTGCTG
>CAZPUI010000044.1:0-15655 GCA_964589695.1 uncultured Solibacteraceae bacterium
CACCCGGTTCCTCCATCCCGGGGACCGGAGCGTGCGGACCCTCTTCGGAGACGGCGCCAGCGCCACCCTGGTGGGCATGGACATCGCCGACACGCCCTTCCTGGGCCCCTTCGTGTACGGCAGCGATGGGAGCGGGGCAGAGAACCTCATCGTCCAGGCCGGGGGCTTGCGCCACCCTCTCCACCCCGGGGTCACGGACCTCGTCCGGATGGATGAGTATGGGAATCTCCGAACCGATGAGAACCTTTACATGAACGGCCCTGAGATCTTCCGATTCACCCTGGACGCCGTGCCCCGCTGCCTGTCCCAACTGCTGGAGGCTGCCGACCTTTCCCGGGATGAGGTGGACCTCTACATCTTCCACCAGGCCAACCGCATGATGCTGGACACCTTGCGCCGCAAATGCCGGATTCCAGAAGCCAAGTTTTTCGTGCACCTGGAGGAGGTGGGAAACACCGTCTCCTCCACCATTCCCTTGGCCCTCGAGGCAGCCTTGACCCACGGGGCCGTCAGTCGGGGTCAGACCCTGGCGCTGGTGGGGTTCGGGGTGGGTTACTCATGGGGGGCCGCGCGGGTCATACTCTAGATCCCCGCAGACACAATGGTTTTAACAGCCCTTTCCCGGGGGACCTCACGAGTGATTCAAAGTAAGATCGGATGCGGGTTCCCGCATATTTCGACCCTAATTCCTACCCTCAACTGGGATTAGACTGGTCCTCGCCGATTCACCCGGTCGCAACGCAAGCGCGTTCTGCGATCCATCTCACTTCCCCAAGCCCCCGGAGGCACCATGGCAACCCCCCGAGCCCGCAGCACCACGCTCACGGCCCTTGCATTCCTGCTGGCCACCCAACTGTGGAGCCAGGTCAATCCCAGGATGGTCAACGACGATGCAATCCGCCGTGCCGAGGCCACCAAGGAGTGGTATGGAAGCGTGGCCACGCCGGAATACCTGGACTACCGCGACAAGGTGGCGGACCAGCAGCTCAAGCTCTGGGAGAGCCGCATTCCTGGCACGAAGGCCTACCGCGATTTCATGCTCGGCAACCCCATTCCGGCGCGGCTCTGGAACAACATCGGCCCTCTCCGCGGCCAGGCTCAGCTCTACCGCTACGACTCCGTGATCGCTGATACCGGTCGCCCCACCGTGATCCTGCCCCATCCCACCAATGCCAACCTGCTGTACGTGGGGTTCGCAGGGGGCGGCCTCTGGAAGTGCGCCAATGCGGATGTAGCAGCCGCCGGTGACTGGACCTGGGAGCCCATTACGGATGCCCTTCCTGCGGGCAGTCCCGCGGGCAACCTCTCCATCGGGGGTGCGGCCTTCAGGCCCGAGGACCCCAACACCATCTACCTGGCCCTGGGTGACGCGACCCCGGGCGGGGCCGATGGTTCCGCCGATGGTCGTGGGGTCTGGATCACCACGGATGGCGGGAGCACCTGGACCCGCGGAGGCACGGCGGGTGCGACGACCCGGGTCAAGACCCTCCTGGCCCTGCCGGGCAACATCGTACTGGTGGCGGGCAATGGCGGACTCTTCCGCTCCACCGATGGCGCGGCAACCTTTACCCAGGTGACCCTCCCCGCCGCGGCAGTGGCCCATGACATCATCAAGTTGGCCAACGGGGACCTCGTGGTGAGCTACAACGGAGGGGTGGCCTACAGCACCGACCAGGGGGCCACCTGGACCGCCGCCACCTATGACAGTGGCATCACCACCCCAGGTATGCGGCGCATCGCCTTGGCTGCCAATGGCAGCACGGTCTACGGGCTTTTCCAGAATTCCGCAGGCGGGTTCCCCAAGGGCATCATGAAATCCACGGATGGTGGCCGCACCTTCGTGTACGTGGGCAGTGCCGAGCTCTTCAATGTCAGCGGAGATGGCAGCCAGGCGGGCTACAACCACTTCATTGCTGTGGACCCCGTGGACGCCAACAAGGTCTTCGTGGCCACCAACCTGTCCATGTACCGCTCCACCAATGGGGGCGTCAACTGGACCCGCCTGAGCCAGTGGATGGGTGGGGACCGGACCTACATCCATGCCGACTTCCATGTCCACGCCTGGGCTCCCACGGGAGCCAAGACCCTCTATGTGGGCAACGATGGGGGCCTTTCCATCATCCGGAATCCCGACATCACCTCCGTGCCCGTGGGTGATACGGCCACCGGGGGCACGCCGGTGGACCTCAGCTTCGTGGATCCCCGGCGCAACAAGGGAGTGGCCACCCACCTGATTTACCACATCGGTTCCACCACCGCCACGACCCCGGCAGGATCCCGGGACAAGGTGCTGATCGGTCTCCAGGACATGGGCACGCGGCTCCGCTCCGTCAACGATGCCAGCCAAACCTACGACATGGTGATCGGTGGGGATGGATTCGGCTCGGTCATCCACCCCTACAACGGGAACAAGATGATCGGCTCCCTCTACAACACCCGCATCCAGTACACCACGGATGGCGGTGTGAACTGGTACACCGCCACCGGCATCGGAACCGAATCTACGCCCTTCTTCACCCGCGTCTCCATCGATATGACGGATCCCACGGGCGAAACCGTCTATACCTTCAGCAACACTAAGATCTATCGCTCCACCAACTTTGGGGCCACCTGGACGGCCCTTCCCACGGCTCCCACGCTGGTGGGCTATTACCTCCGCTGGGTGGCGGCGGCCGGGAACCGGGTGGTGGCTCAGGCTGCCGACCAGACGTTCATTTCGAATGATGGAGGAAACACCTGGACCACCAGGGGTGCCTCCTTCTTCCCTGGTTCCAACCCCACCCCACCTTCCTTCGGCAGTGTGACCTTCGATCCCAGCAATTCCCAGGTCATGTACGCCACCTCCGTGCGATTCAGTTCCACCGTCAACCACATATGGAAAACCGTGGATGGCGGCGCCACCTGGACGGCCATGGACACCACCACCAATGGCTTCCCCTTTGGTGTGCCCGTCCACATGGCCAAGGCCGATCCCTTTGACGCCAATACGGTGTATGCCGGCACAGACCTGGGTCTCTATCGCACAACCAACGGTGGCACCAGCTGGGAGCGCTTCGGCACGGGCCTGCCCATGGTCTCCGTGCGAGACATCTACATCGCCCCCGACGGAAGTTTCATGCGCGTGGGCACCCACGGTCGCGGTGTGTGGGAGATGCAGGGGGTGACGGACGCCTTTGCGCCCGTGTTCACCAGCCACCCCAGTGATATCTCGGTCTACGCAGGCGCCACAGCCATCTTTGGCGCCGTGGCCAACGGCAATCCTGCCCCCACCTTCCAGTGGCAGGTCTCCACGGATGCCGGCAGCACCTGGAACAACGTCAGTTCCGGCACCGGCGACCTGACCAACATCTACACCACCACCGCCACAACCCTCGCGGACTCCGGCAAGCGGTATCGGGTCCTGGCCACCAACAGCGTCTCGACCACGCACAGCAATGGGGCCCAGCTTACTGTCCTGACGCCCGTCGCGCCTCAATTCACGACCCATCCTGGCAATGCCACCGTAGCAGCCAACTACAAGGTGACCTTCACCTGCGCCGCCACGGGGGGACCGGCCCCTGTCATCACCTGGCAGACCTCCCCCGACAAGGGTATGACGTGGACCAACGTTCCCGGGGCCACGGGGACCAGCCTGACCTTCACCCCCCAATATTCCGACAACGGCAGGTACTATCGGGCCGTGGCCACCAACACGGGGAGCACGGTTTACAGCAATACGGCCACCCTGACCGTGACCCCCCAGCTCCTGGTGAACCCCGCGTTTGACAACAGCACCACCGACCCCTTCCAGTCCTGGATTGTAAACTCGTCGGGGTATTACACCACTGCGGCACATACCGTTCCCAACGGCGTCCTCCTGGGCTACTTCGCACCCGGAATGAATGAGTCCCTTCAGCAGGAGGTGACGATCCCCTCCAATGCCAGCACCCCCAGCCTGTCGTTCTGGATGCGGATGCTGAACTACACCACGCCCACCTCCCCCATTAACCACCTCCACGTGCGTGTGACCCAGCCCGATGGGACGGTCCTGGCCACCCTGGCGAGCTACGACAACACCTCCCCCATCACCAACACCTGGACCAAGATGGGTCCCTTCGACCTCAGTGCCTTCAAGGGACAGACCGTGCGGATCCTCTTCAATGCCCCCGCGCAGACCGCCACCCCGGCCGCGGGACAGGGCTTGACTAGGTTCTACCTGGACACCGTGAGCGTGGACCACGCCCTCCCCCCCGCCACCAAGGTCAAGGACGATATCGACGGCAACGGCTATTCCGACCTGGTCTGGTACAACGATCAGACGGGCCAGGTCTTCGGGATGTTGAACCAGGCGGGGGATGCCCATAGCATCATTCACACCGAGCCCGACACGGCCTGGTCCATCATCGCCAAGGCGGACTTTGATGGGGATGGGAAGACGGACCTCCTGTGGCGCAACAGCACCACGGGCCAGGTCTATCGCATGCTCCTCAACGGTCTGACCATCAAGGGCGGCGAAATTATCCACACGGAACCTGATCCCCACTGGAAGATCATCGCGGCCAAGGACCTTGATAAGGATGGAAAGGCCGAGCTGCTCTGGTACAACGACCAGACCGGGGTGCTCTACTTCCAGGCCACCAAGGCTGACATGTCTCCAGAATGGCGATTGGTCCACACCGAACCCGATCTGAACTGGAAGGTCGTGGCCCTGGCCGACTTCGATGGGAATGGCTATGTCGACCTCCTGTGGCGCAACAGCAGCACGGGCGCGGTCTTCTTCATGGACGGCAACAACAACGGCCTCGTGCACACCGAGGCCGATCCCGCCTGGACCATTGCCGGAACCGAGGACTACAGCGGCGACGGCAAGGCGGACATCCTTTGGTATAACACCTCCACGGGCATGACCTACCTCATGGAAATGAACGGCAAGACCATCACCAACCAGGGTGTGCTCCACGTCGAACCGGACACCAAGTGGAAGATCGTGGCCCAGGGCGATTTCAATGCCGACGGCAGGACCGACCTGATCTGGCGCAATGCCGACACCGGCCAGGTCTACGCCATGCTGGTGAATGGCATCAATCCCACCACCGGCGCCGTGATTCACACCGAACCCGATGCCCACTGGCAGATCATCAGCACCCTGGACTACTCCGGCGATGGCAAGTCCGACCTGCTCTGGTACAACGACCAGACCGGCATGCTCTACCTCATGATCCTCAACGGGGCCAGCGTCACCGGTGGCAACGTGGGCAGGACTGAACCCGACACCCACTGGCGCGTCGTGACCAAGTAGACACGCCTCTGCACTACGACCGGCATGGCCTTGGCCATGCCGGTTTTCGTTTACCTCGCTATACTGGCCCGTGATGACTCGCTGCGGCCGCCGGGCCTTCCTCCACCAGAATGCTCGACTTGCGGCGGCGCTGCTGGCGCCGGTTCCCCTGCTGAAGTGTGCTCGGCAGGCGACCCCTGAGGCGCCTCCTTCCAAGCCATCCCTTCCCGCGGTCAGCGTGGTCCGAATCCAGAACGACAAGGTGGACCGGGCGGTGGAGGAAGCCATCGACCTGTTGGGCGGCATGGCCTACCTGCTCGCGGGCAAGCAACGCATTTTGGTGAAACCCAACATGGTCACCGGAAGCACCCACTGCACCACCAAGCCCGCCGTGGTCGCGCCTCTCGTGGGACTCATGAAAAAGGCCGGGAAGGAAGTCTGGCTGGGTGAAGGTTCGGCCCTCCATGTGGGGTACAACGTCCTCGAAGGGTTGGTGTACCGCACGGGGTCCGCGGCGCTGCTGGAGTCCATGCAGAAGGAAGTATTCAGGACTTTGGAATATGACACGCTGGCGAAGACCCTGGACGTCCCCCTCCTCAACCTCAACTGCGGCGAGCTGGTGCGGGTTCCCACCCCCAAGGGACGGGTCTTCGACCACCTGATGCTGCATCGGGCCATTCACGAGGCCGACCTGGTCTGCTCGGTTCCCATGCTCAAAACCCACTCCCTCGGGCAGGTCACCCTAGGCATGAAAAACCTTCTGGGGCTCTACCCCGGAAGCTCCTACCAGACCATCCGCTCCAACATCCACGACCTGGCCTGGGAGAAGGGTTCCCCTGGGGTGGCCTTCGAAACCATGGACATGGTGGAAGCCGTCCCGCCTGGGCTCACGGTGATCGATGGGTGGTATGGAATGGAGGGACAGGGCCCCGTGCAGGGTACTGTGGTCAAATCGGACCTCATCATCGCCGGCACCAACCCCTTGGCCGTGGACATGGTCGCGACCCATCTCATGGGACTGGATCCCCTGGGAGTACCGACTTTCCGGGAGGCCCACCGTCGGGGCATGGAGCCCAGAAGCCTGGAGGGCGTGGAGGTCCGGGGACTGAGCCTCGTGGCAGCCCGGCTGAGCTTCACCCCCGCGATCATCCAGTCCTGGCCTGAGGCCAAAACGACGATGGGCTGCCAGCTGCTGGGCTGAACCCGCACCCTGACCGTCTCGATCCAATGGGGTTCCCCTGACCGGTTGCTTGCATGGACGGTGGAAGGATCGTCAGAGGGCTTCCGGCCTGGCCCGGGGAAAGACCAGGGCCTTCCACAACCAGGCGGTGGCCTGGAGCACTTCCTGGGCCTCGCGAAGGCGTCCTCGGCCCAGGGCGTACCCTAGACGGATCAGGGGCTCCGCCACGTGACCCACACCGAGCAGCACGAGGCTACGCGCCCACCCCAGGTGCTTCCAGGCATACCGTTGACGGCTCCAGGTGATGTAGAACAGCCGTCGGGCCTTGACCTGGTCCGAGGCCCCATGGCCCTTGTGAAGGGCCTGGGCGTGCGCCAGGAACCAGGTATCGAAGCCCCGTTGCTTGGCCCGGTAGGCCAGATCCACTTCCTCGTAGTAGACGAAGAAACGTTCGTCGAACCCCTCCAGGGCCTCGAAGAGGTCCCGGCGCACCGCAAAGAAGGAACCCATCACCTGGTCCACAGGCTCGGTGCGGGCGAGGTCCTTCTCCAGATCCAGGCATCCCGGGAACATGCGCGGGGACAGCCGCGTCAACCCAAGGGCGGCAGCCAGCAAGCGCCGGAGGTTGGGGAAGCGGAAGCAGGTTGGAGCGAGGCGTCCATCCTCATCCAGCTGGGCCACCCCGCAGATCCCGGCCTTGGGATGCGCCTGGAAGTGCTGGTGCACCGCCTGCAGGCATCCGGGGCGCAGTTCGGCATCGGGATTCAGGAAGAGCACGATGGGACTGCTGCCGAGGCGAGCCCCCAGGTTGCAGGCCCGGGCAAAGCCCAGGTTCCGCCCTGCCCGCTCCAGGTGGATTCCCGGAAGGGATGCCAGGGCATCCACGGACCCATCCGTGGACCCATTGTCCACTACCACGAAGCCACCCACCTTCGCAGCGTCACCCTCCACCTGGACCCGGGAGGCGGCAGCCCGAAGCACCAGGTCCCCCGCGTTCCAGTTGACCACCACGATGTCGACCTCACCCTTCATGGGCCTCTCCAGCCCGCCGAACCAGGGCCGGAAGGCGCACCAGCAGGACGAGGAAGGCGATCTGGAGCCAGGTGCTCATCAGCAGGAAATACTGATCCTGGAAGGGCTGCATCACCAAGGCATACCAGAGGAGTCCCACCAGGAAAGTCCATGTGGGATCCCCGGACCTGGACCGACCATAGGCATACCCATGCCCCAACCCGAACAGGGCTTGGCTGAGGGCAATGCCCGCCCAACCAAAGTCCTGGAAGTAGGGGCGAAAGACCGTGTAGACATTGGTGGGGAAAGGAACATCCCGGAATTCCATGACGAGGTCAGGCACCTGGACAGGCATTCCCAGCCGAGCGGCCAGGGCCAGTGGCGTTCGAAGGGAGGAGGACCCCAGGGTCAGCGGGGGAGGCTGCCGCAGGAAGTCGTCAAAACCCGCCAAGCCACCCGCCCCGTAGGCCCACAGGCTGTTCAGCAGGCCTCCTGAGCCTTCTCCCATCTGGCCTCGAAGCAGGGCCACCAGGCCGAACAGGGCAAGGAAGGCCAGGCTTCCATAGGCCAGCAACGGCAAAAGCTTGACCCGCTTCTGGGTCAGGAGGATGACCCCGCACTGGACGAGCACCATCAGCATGAAGGTGCGCCCGGTGCTGGCCAGGAGGTAGATGGTCGTGAGCAGCACCAGCCATCGCCTCATCCATCGGGGGAACTGGACCAGCCCTCCCAGGTGCATGGGCAGGAGGACCATGGCCAGCACAAACAGGTAGTCCAGGGGCGACGAGGCCCCCTGGGAGGCTTCCAGCGAGGCCAGCCGCAGGTTCAGGAAGACATTCTCCGTGGGGCCACTCCGGGCCAGGGCCCATGCCCTCTGGAGGATGAAAGGCAGCCCCAGGGTCAGCACCCACAGGAGCAAAGGCCCCACCAGGGGTTCCGGGGGGAGCGAGGCCTCGGTCTCCTGGAAGGGTCGCGCCAGGCTGGCGAAACACCCCAGGGTGAAACAGGCCAGTCCAAGGAAGATGGCCCCAAGGGTGGGTCCACGGAGCCCCGGGCCACCCGGAACCGCCAGCAGGTAGGCGGCCACCGCCCCGGCCCAGACCAGGCAGAGTACCAAGGGGGGAAAGCGTGGATCCCGGGTCCGGTGGAACAGGACCATGGCCCCGACCAACAGCAGGAGCAAGGCAAGGACGGTCATATCGTGGGCTCCGGAACGCGCCGCAGCAGCCGAAGAAAAAGAAGGGGCACCAGCAGCATGCCCAACCCGGGCACCAAGGCCCAGGCGGGGAGGGCAAGGGCCAGGGCCCCCACCATCCCAAGGGCCAGGCCCCCCATGGCCACCACGAAGGTGCGGAAGCCCGCGGTGGCCCCGGGAACCAGCCCGTCCGCTCCCATCACCACCAGACCCAGGTCAAGAAGCGCCCTCAGGAACCAGGCACAGGCCACCCCCATCGGACCGAAACGCAGGGTCATGACCCACAGCAGGAGCACATAGAGCGGGAACTCCACAAGGTGGAACCGCGCCGTCAGGTCCGGTCGTCCCAGCCCCTGGATGAAGGCAAAGGGCACGTGGGCCAGGCCATTGACGAACATGGCCAGCAACAGCACCCTCAGGATCGGCGTGCCCTCCACGGCAAAGGCGGGTCCGATCCACCAGGCCAGGAAGGGATGGGCCAGTGCCACACCGAAGAGCACGGGCAACAGCAGCCCCAGAACCATGTGGAAGAAACTTCGTTCATACAAAACCCGCAATTCCCCCGGGTCCGTCCTCCCGCTGAAGGTGGGGAAGAGCACGGAGGCGAAGGCCGCCGGCAGCAGAAGCACCTTGCTGGCCACCTCGAAGGAGGTGGCATAGAGTCCGACCAGGGCCACCGACAAAAGGGAGCCTAGGAAGAACTGGTCCACCTGGACTAGGAGGGGGCTGAGGGTGTTGCTGAGGGTCATCCAGCCGCCAAACCGCCCCAACTGGCGCAGCACCCGGCCCTCGGGGGGACGGAACCGATAGATGGAAGGGAAATGCCGCCCCGTCCGCCAGATCAGCGGAACCAGATTGAGCAGGCGCGCCACTCCCAGGGCGAGGATGGTTCCCGGCAGGTCAGCCCCGGCCAGTGCTGCAAGGGCCGGGAAGAGGAGCACCGATATGCCCAAGGGAACCCGCAGAAGACTCAGTTCCTTGAACGCCAGGCGGGCCTCCAGCAGCCCCCGCAGCCCCGCCATGAGGGTGACGAGCGGCACGAGGCAGGCCACGATGCGAAGCGCCTCCAGGGCCTGGGTCTGGACTTCCACACTCAGCTTCAACAGGCTGCCGGAGATCCATGGCCCCAGCGCCAGGATGAGTCCTCCCCCCATGAGTCCCAGGAGCAGAAGGGCCGCGAGGCCCGTGGCCACCACGCGCTCCAGTTCCTCACGGTCCTTCTCACCATCCAACCGGGCCACCTGGTGCGTGAGGGCACGCCCCAGTCCCAGGTCGAAGAGGCTGAAATAGCCCAGCACCATGAGGGCCAGACTGAAACATCCGAAGCGTTCCGCCCCGAGACGTCCCAGGAGCGTGGGCACCGCCCACAACCCGACCAGGGCCGGGAGGACCTGGCCGAATAGGATCCAGCCGGTATGGCGGAGGGGACTTGCCTTCATGACCTAGGGCTTCGGAGCCCGCTGCCCCGCCAGACCCAGGAGCTGGAGCTGAATCCAACTCCGGTGGTTCCAGGTCCACGCCAACAGCCAGGCCAGAAGGAAGGTGGCCACGCACAGAAGGGCGCGGGCGGGTCCGCTCTTTTCATAGGGAAGGGAGCCTTCATCCAGGACATTGAGGAGGGGCATGTCATTCTTCTCGTCCCAAAGGGCCTGTTCCACGGCCACCGCCAGGTGGGTCACCAGCTGCTGGCGGAGCTTCAGGTCGGCCTCCAGCCGGGCACCCTCGACCCGGGTGGTGGGGTCCGGGCTGAGCTGATAGTTCCGGTTGGACGTCAGGAAGGCCTTGAAGGCCTGCTCGGCGCCACCCTGGGCCCGCCGTGCCTCCTCCAGGCGCTGTTCCGTGAACCGAGCCTTGGTGCTGCCCCTCCCACGGAGGTGCTTGCTGAGGAAGTCCCCCAGCAGGGCTACAGCACGATGCACCAGGGCCTGGCTCAACTCAGGGTGGTGGGTCGTAGCCCGGATGCTGATCGTCCGGGTTTTCGGATTCCGGGTGACCGCGAGCATGCCCTGGAGTTTTCGCCTGCGCAGGTCCGGGTTGGGCTGCTCAAGGAAATCGGCCAGGGGGCCCTTGAAGGCACGTTCTGCACCGAAGCGCCAGGCACGGTACTTGAACTCCATGGGACTCTGCAGGAGCCGACTGTGCAGCCAGTGGCTGTCCAGGATGTCCACATAGGCGGCATCCAGGCTATCCCCTTTGGAGAGTTGGACCCCTGCGGCGGCCGCCACGGCGGCCATCTGGGAGAGACCCTGGCCCTGTGCCTCCTCCATGGGAAGGATCCTGGCCTCCGACGGGTAGGAGTTCGGGGTGAGCACCAGGAAGATGGCGGCCACCAGACTCATGCCCAGGGCGAAACGGAACGGTGAACGTGTGAGGGTCTCGAGTCGCATGGTCGTCCCCGGCCTCAGCGCGTGGCGTTGATCAAGAGGGCGATGGGTGTCAGGGCCTGGAGGAAGTCCTGCCAGATTCCCTCCCTCCGGAAACGCTGGGGCACGATGACCACATCCCCAGGCTCCACCAAGCGGAAGGAGACCCAGGAATCGAGGATCCGACCATTGGCCTTGAGCAGCCTGATGTTGCCGGTGTCCGCATTGCGGGTCGTCCCCCCAGCCATGTCCAGGAGCTGTCGGACCTTGAAGCCCTCCCCCACCTGGAAGAAGCCGAAGGGGGTGCTGGTCTCCCCAATCACCGCGGCGGTGGTGGTGATCCGAGGAATGATGATCTCGTCACCGTCCACCAGTTCCACATCCGCACCCTTGTCCCCCGCCAGCGCCCCGGGGAAGTCCACCACCAATCGGTTGAGCTTCATGCTGCCCAGGTCGTGGAGGATGGGAGGGCGGAACAGGGTCACGTTGGGGGTCTTCGTCTCACCCTTGACCTCCAGCAACCGGGACTCATTCATGCGCTCCAGGATCTCGGAGACCCCCATGGAGCTCATGACAGCGGAACTCGCCGAGGGACCCGTGGGGGCCAGGGGCCGGATGAAGATCCCTGCATCCAGCATGGCCTCCAGGGTGAGGCCACCTGCCCGAGCGATGAGCTGGGACAGGGTGGGTCGGGCCTGATCCAGCACATAGGTACCGGGTTTCTGGACCTGCCCACTGATGCGCACCTTGCGGTGGAGGTAGAAGCCCGGTTTCTCAAACACCGTCACCTGGTCATCCTCCTGGAGCAGGGGATTCAGGGCGTCGTCCTTCAGGTTCAGGGGGCTACCCTGCTCCGAGGAGAGGAGCGGCGCGAGCTCCAGACGCTGAACGGTGCTGGGTTTCCCATCCTGGGTACGGGCAATCTCGGCCACCAGTTTGTTGGCGGATTTGAGGGGAATGCCCGATTTGAAGAGCAGGTCCGAAACCCGCATGCCCTCCGCGAGGTCATAGGTCCCCGCAGCGGTCATGGGACCACTGAGGGTCACCTTTTTGGGAAGCCTCAGACGCGTCAGGGGGTAGAGTTCCACCGCATCCCGATCCTCCAGCAGGAGGTTCTCCTTCTCCACGCCTTCCACGGCCTTCCCCACATGGAAGGCCAAATGCCGCGTGGTCCCATCCTCCAGGGTGCGCAGAACTTCGCCCCGCAGGAGGTAGGTATCCGGCAGCACCTGCCGGTCCCGTTTCAAGAGATCACCCACCCGGAGACCGTCGGTGCGGGCAAAGCTCCCGGGTACCCGCACCCAGCCCTTCAGGGTCACCACCCGGGTCACCCGGTCGCGCCGCAGCATGGCCGTGAGGGTGTCTCCCTTCTTCAGCCGGAAGGACTTCAGTTCCCCCACGGGCAAATCCTGGACGGACACCAGCCCTTCCGCATCCTGGCGGCGCAGGGAGAGACCATTGCGGTAGGCCTCGGACACCAGCCCCCCCGCGAGGTTCAGGGCATCCTCTGCGGTTTCCCCCGGCAGAAATTCGAACTGCATGGAGGGGGGTCGGGCCCCGGAGTCCCCCGCAGGCGCCAACGCGGCCGTGCGGGTAAAGGCTCCTTCCATCAGCACGGATTCGTGGAGGAGGGGCACAAAGACGGTATCGCCGTTATGGAAATAGAAATTGGTGTTGCCTCGGCCCTCGGCCCGAAGGGGGTAGAGGTCCAGGCTGTGGACCACCTTGCCGGCCCGAAGCACCTTGATCGTGCGGAAAGAGCCCAGGGCGGTGGGCCCCCCGGCCAGTCCCAAAACATTGACCAGGCTGCTGAAACTGGGCACCAGGTAACTTCCCGGACGGTAGAGTTCCCCGAGCAGGAAGACACGGACCTCACGGAGTTTGAGGACGCTCACATCCACCGTGCTCCGGGCGAACTGGCCGGCCACCTTGCCTTGGATGGTCTGGCGCGCCTTGGCCAGGTTCATGCCCCCCACCTTTACGGTGCCAATCTTGGGGATCACCAACTCCCCACGTCCATCCACGGTGGCTGGGGTCTCGAAGGTGACACCCCCGAAGGCGGAGATCTGGAGCAGGTCCCCGGTGCCGATCACATACTCCTCGGTCACCCCCCCATCCGTGGCCAATCCCGCCACCTGCTGTCGGGTATCGAAGAGGTCCGCAGCAAAACGGGGCACGCCCCCTTCCCGCTTCCGCATCTCCCTGATTTCAGCCTCCACCTGGGCAGGGTCCAGCTTCTTGGCGTCCACCTCCGCGCGGGGTGCCTGGGGCAGGGCCCCCTGGGGTGCCGTCATCCTTGGATCCCCAGGAAGGGTCTTCTTCAGGGCGGCGGCCTCAACGGGTAGGGGATCCTGGGCCAGGGTCCCCACCGAGCCCAGCAGGACAAGAAAAACTGCAGCCAGATTCATATCCGGTTCCTCATGGCAATCCAAGCAGGCGCAGGCCCCCAAGTCCGGGATCCTGGATCCTGGAGCATTCCGGCTTCAGGACCTGGTTGAAAGAATGGCAATGCGGCAAGCACCGCTGCAGAAACCTTGATTCTATCGGGACCCTGCGGAGAATGGGGACTCAGGCCTTGGAGAGGGAATCCTTCAGGAAGCCACAGAGCTCTCCGGACCGCCCCTGCAGGGAGAATCGCTCCAGGAAGCGCGTGTATCCGGCCTCCCCCTGGGCCCTGGCCATGTCGGGCCGGGTTCGGAGCCCCCGCAGGGCGCGAAGCCAATCCTCGGGCCCATCCGCAAGCCAGCCCGTCACCCCTTCCACGATGATCTCCCGGTTGGCCCCCAGGTTGGTCGCCACCGCAGGAAGATGACAGGCCATGTATTGGATGATTTTGAGGCCGCATTTTCCCAATACGAAGGGGTTGTCCTTGGGCAGCGGCATGATGCCCACGGAACAACTCCGCAGGAGGGGGACCTCGGTGGCCTGGGTCCAGGGGTGCCGTTCCAGGGGCACGTCCGGGAGGGCGAAGTCGTCCCGGGTTCCTACCACCTTGACCCTGACCCCCGGCTCCCGGCACAGTTCCGCCAACAGCCCTTGCACTTCCTGAAGGTAGACCTGGGTTGACGGGGAGCCGATCCACCCGATCACGAAGTCCTTGGGGCCCTCCGGGGTCAGCGCGGGGTGACGCGCGGCATCCACCAAGGTGGGCAGCACCAGCACCCGCTTCGCCCCCGCCCTCCGGGCTCGGGCGGCCAGGTACTCGTTGCCCACCACCACACCGGTGGCCGCGCCCATGAGCCGATCGATTTTGCGCCCCAGCACCTTGCGGACGAGGGCGGAGGGATGGCCATCGTAGACATGGAAGGTGGCGTCATCGTAGTCCAGCACCCATGGAACGCGCCGGGCCAACAAGAGTCGCTCCAACCAAGCAGGGAGGAAGGGAAAGAGCTCCTTTTCAATCCAAAGCAGGTCCCACCCTCCGGCCACCAGGTTCCCCAGGCGCCGGGCGTAGTCGCCCATCAAGTGCCAGGGACCCATGCCTTGACCCGCATTGAATCGTGGAATGTAGTCCGGCCCCAGGAGGCTTTGGAATCCCACTTCCCACCCCTCCCGCTCCAGTGCCTCCCGGAACTGGAGGAAGCGGTACCGGCTGCTGGAACCGGATTCCGGGTACTTCGTGAGACAGAGCAGGCGTTTGCGAAACAAGGGCAGACCTCGATGGGGTAATCGGAAACACCTTCAGGTTACCGACTGGTGGGGCACAACAAAGCGCCCCGCCGAGGCGGGGCGCATGACGACGGAAGAAATGCCTCAGCTCACATTCACCGTAAGGTTCAAGGTCGTGCTGGCCCCGAACCCATCACTGGCCACCACCCCCACGGCGTAGGACCCCGGCGTGGTGCCCGCGGGGGGCGCCAACACCAAGGTACTGCCAGAGAGGGATACCCAGGCGGGCGCTCCAGCCTGCAGGACGAAGGTCACGGCATCCCCATTGGCATCCGTGGTGGGTCCCAGGGTCAGGTTCACGGGCGTACCCGCGGTCACCGGCTGGGGGGACGTGAGGGTGAAGGTGGGTGCCGCGTTGGCGGTCACGGTGACGGGGTGGGTCCGGCTGATCTGTCGGTTGGCCAGGTTCCGGGTCGTGACCGTGAAGCTCAGGTTGCCCGCCGCCGTGGGCACATAGGTCAGCTGGTTGCCCTGGATGGTCACACCGGGGGTCGTGCTGGTGAAGACCGGAGGGTTGGGCAGACCGTAGCCATCCGTGGCCGTGAGGGTGAAGATGCTCGGACGACCCGCGATGACCGTGGTGGGTCCAGTCACCGTAATGGTGCCGAGGGGGTGCACGGTCAAAAGGGCGGCATTGCTGGTGGTCGTGCCTGCGCTGTTGGTGAGCATGACCCTGAACTGCGCACCGGAATCCGTCACCGTGGCCGAGAAACTGTAGCCAG
Source organism: uncultured Solibacteraceae bacterium (assembly GCA_964589695.1). Classification (GTDB taxonomy): domain Bacteria; phylum Acidobacteriota; class Holophagae; order Holophagales; family Holophagaceae; genus CAZPUI01. Next base: position 15,398 of record CAZPUI010000044.1, read on the forward strand.
AGCTGGTGGCTCCGGTGATATCAGACCAGTTGACCCCATCGCTGGAGCGCTGCCACTGGCAGGTGGGAGCTGGCACCGAATCGTAGCTCCAGTTCACCCCGAAACTTGCCGTACCACTGACACTCAGGGTGCGGTTCTGGGGCTGGGACGTGATCACCGGGGTCTTGGGCGCCAGGACGTGGATCTGCACGGGGCGGCTGGTCCAGGTTCCGGCGGCATTGACCATATGCAGCCTGACCAGCTGGTTGTCGTCCGAGG
>CAZPUI010000045.1:0-15524 GCA_964589695.1 uncultured Solibacteraceae bacterium
GCCGGCCGCGCCAGTTTTTGCCCGTGGAGGTGGGGGAGGGGGCTTTCGGTTACTCGGATTCCGGTGGGGCCATCCGGGCCGCTTACGCCCGGGGCGGGTCGGATGAATTCGTCAGCCCTACGGCCCTGGAGGCCATGGCGCCCATCAAGGACGGTGACGGGGTCCTCTTCTTCAACTTCAGGGCGGACCGGGCCCGGCAGTTCAGCCACGCCCTGGTCAATCCCGCCTTCCAGGGCTTCACCCCCCGGCATCGGCCCGCGGTCAAGCTCGTGACCTTCACCCAGTACGATGCGGCCCTGGACCCCTATGTGGTGGTGGCCTATCTCCCCCAGAACCTCACCCGGATCCTGGGCGAGCTGGTGGCGGAGCAGGGCTGGAAGCAGCTGCGCACCGCCGAGACCGAGAAGTACGCCCACGTGACCTTCTTCTTCAACGGGGGGCGGGAGGAACCCTTCCCCTTGGAGGATCGCCGCCTGGTTCCCAGCCCCAAGGTGGCCACCTATGACCTTCAGCCGGAGATAAGCTGTCCCGAAGTGGCCCGGGGACTGGTGGCGGCCATCCGTGGTGGCGAGTACCGGTTCCTGGTGTGCAACCTGGCCAATGGGGACATGGTGGGCCACACGGGCTTCCTGAGTGCCGCCATGACGGCCTGCACCGTGGTGGATGACGCTGTGCGCCAAGTGGCCGAAGCGGTGCTGGAGATGGAGGGCGTCCTGCTCATCACTGCGGACCATGGCAACAGCGAACAGATGCTCGATGAGGCCGGCAACCCCCACACCGCCCACACCATGAACCCCGTGCCCTGCGTGCTCGTGGGGCGGGGCTTCGAGCAGGGCCGCCTGCGCCAGGGGGGAGCTCTGTGCGATGTGGCGCCCACCTTGCTGGAACTGTTGGGGTTGCCCCAGCCGGAGGAGATGGATGGGGTGTCGCTTCGGGTTTCCTGAGTCGGGTAGGGAACCTTTCAAAGGCAGCCGTCCCCTTTTATACGGGCTTCAGTTACAGTGATTCTCTTTTCACGATCTTCCTTCAGCGAGGTGTGCCATGGGCGTGGTCAGGGTCGAACGAGAGGGCGGTGTCGCCACGGTGGTCTTGGACCGCCCGGAAGCACTCAACGCGCTGAACCAGGAGGTGTTGGAGGAGCTGGACAGTGCCTTCAAGGACCTGGCCTTGGACCCCACCCTGCGGGTGGTGATCCTCACGGGGGCAGGCAAGGCCTTCGTGGCCGGGGCTGATATCAAGGCCATGGCGGACTTCACCCCCGAGGAGGCCCTGGCCTTCGGCCGCTTCGGCCAAGGGGTCTTCGACCGAATCGAGGCCTTCCCCCGGCCCGTCATCGCCGCGGTCAACGGTTTCGCCCTGGGGGGCGGCTGCGAACTGGCCATGGCCTGTGACTTCCGGATTGCCAGCGAGAAGGCCAAGGCCGGACAGCCTGAAGTGAACCTGGGCGTCATCCCGGGCTTCGGCGGCACCCAGCGCCTGGTGCGGCTCATCGGCCGCGCCCGGGCGAAGTATTTCACCTTCACGGGCGAAGTCATTCCCGCGGATCGGGCCCTGGCCCTGGGGCTCTTTGATGAGGTGGTTCCCGCCGAGAACCTGCTGACCCGCTGCAAGGAGATCGCAGCCACCATCGCCACCAAAGGGCCCGTGGCTGTCAGTCTGGCCAAGGAAGCCATCAACCAGGGTGCCGACCTGGCCCTGGAACCTGCCCTTGCCTTGGAAGCCGAGCGTTTTTCACAGTGTTTTGCCACCGCCGACCAAAAGGAAGGCATGGCCGCCTTCGTGGCCAAGCGTCCCGCCACTTTCACCGGAGCCTGATATGGACCTCAACGAACGCCTCCAGCACGTCGCGGTGGTGGGTGCCGCCGGCAAGATGGGCAGCGGCATCGCCCTGCTGCTCTCCAAGGAACTGGCCTACCGGGCCTTGGAGCAGCCCGACAAGAATTTCATCATCGACCTCATCGATATCAACGACCGCGCCCTCATGGGCCTCCTGGACTACCTCCGGGAGCAGGCCATCAAGGAAGGCGAGAAGGGCATCAACCGCCTGCGGAAGCTGTACAAAGACCGGGCCGACCTCATCGAGAACGGGGAGATGATCACCGCCTATGCCGACGAAGTCATGCGCCATGTCCGCACGGGCAAGGCCCTGGCCTTGGCCGCCGAGGCCCACCTGGTCTTCGAAGCTGCCTTCGAGAAGGAGGAGCTGAAGGTCAAGCTCTACAAGGAGCTGGCGGCCCTCTGCGCCCCTGACACCTTCATCCTCACCAACACCAGCTCCATTCCCCTGGGCAGGCTGGCCACCGAGGCGGGGATCGAAGGGCGCCTCATCGGCTACCACTTCTACAATCCCCCGGCAGTGCAGAAGCTCCTGGAGATCATCACCCCCGTGGGCTGCAACCCGGACCTCCAGGCCCAGGGCGTGGAACTGGCCAAGGTGCTGGGCAAGAAGGTGGTGCCCGCCCACGATATCGCGGGCTTCATCGGCAACGGCCACTTCATGCGGGACGGCCTCCATGCGTTGCGTGAAGTGGAGCGCCTCGCCCCCGAGCAGGGCTTCGTGAAGGCCATGGCCCTGCTGGACACGGTGAGCCGAGATTGGCTTATGCGCCCCATGGGCATCTTCCAGCTCATCGACTATGTGGGCGTGGATGTGTTCCAGCTCATCCTCCAGGTCATGGACCGCTACCTGGGGCAGGGGCTCCACAGCCCCCTCATCGACCGCTTCATGGAATTGGGCATCAAGGGTGGACAGACCAGCTCCGGTTCCCAGAAGGACGGCCTGCTGAAGTACGAAAAGGGCAAGCCCGTGGCCATTTTCGACCTGGACACCAAGGCCTACGTGGCCATCGATCCCGCCTGGGCCGCCGACCTTGGGCCCCTGCCCAATCCCGCCGTGAACTGGAAGAGCCTATCCCGGGATGCCGACCAGGCGACCAAGCTCAGGGCCCATTTCGACGCCGTGAAGGCGGATGAAGGTCTGGGGGCCACCCTGGCCAAGGCCTATGCCGCCGCCAGCAAGGCCACGGGCCTGAAGTTGGTGGAGGACGGCGTGGCCCATCGTCCCGAGGATGTGAACCAGGTGCTGTGCCTGGGCTTCTTCCACCTGTACGGCCCCATCAACGACTACCTGTGAGGCTCCCATGAAGCGCATGTCCAAGCCCGTCTATCTCGCCGCCGGCGCGTACACCGTGAGCCTCGGGACCGGCCGTCCCGAGTTCCACCCCAAGAAGCCCCGTCCGGGGATCGAACAGCACCTCCAGGAGGCCGGTCGTGCCGCCCTGGCCCAGACCGCCGGCGCCCAGCTCATTGATGAAGGCGTGGTGGGTAATTTCATGGCCGCCCGCTTCGTCAAGCAGGGTCACCTGGGTTCGCTCATGGTGAGCGTGGATCCGGCCCTGGCCCTCAAGCCCATGATCCGGGTGGAAGGCGCCTGTGCCTCCGGGGGGCTGGCCCTGGCCACGGGCATTAAGAATGTCCTGAGTGGCCTTGCCGACACCGTCCTGGTGGCAGGGGTGGAGGTCCAGAACACCGTCAAGGCCATGTACGGCGCCGACATTCTGGCGGGGGCCGGCTGGTTCTCCGGGGAGCGCAAGGACGGCCCGGCCTACTTCTTCCCGGGCAAGTTCAGCGAGCGGGCCGGGGCCTATTCCGCCAAGGTCGGTGCCGAACTGGCCCGGAAGGCCATGGCCCACTGGTACGCCCAGGCCATCGAACACGCCCGGCTGAGCCCCTTGTCCCAGGAATACACCAACAAGACCAAGGACCTGATTGGTGCAGGGCTTGCCGCCCCCGATGCCCGCAACTTCACGGAACACCTCAACTACTTCGACTGCTCCAAGGTCTCCGATGGCGCCGCCGCCCTGGTGGTCTGCTCGGAGGAAGGGCTGGCCCGCCTCGGTCTCACCCGGGCGGATGCGGTGGAAGTGGTGGGCATCGGCCACGCCACGGATGACCTGACCCAGGCCCCCCGGGACCTGACGGAGATGACCACCAGCCGCCGGGCCGTGGAACTGGCGCGTGAGATGGCGGGCATCACCGTGGAGGATCTGGGCCTCTTCGAAGTCCACGATTGCTTCACCATTTCCGGCCTGCTCAGCGTGGAAGCCCTTGGGCTGGCGCCCGCCGGCGGGGCCCCCGATCTGGTGATGGCCGGGGAGACCAAGCGCACCGGGAAGTACCCCACCAACCTGAGCGGCGGCCTCATCGGCTACGGTCATCCCACGGGCGCCACGGGCGTCCGCATGGCCGTGGACCTGTGGAAGCAGCTCACGGGCAAAGGGGGCGAAGCCCAGGTCAACCTGGCCAAGGACCACGGGATCCTGGTCTCCATGGGCGGCAACGACCGCACCGTGGTGTCCCTGGTGGTGAAGCGCTAGCTAGCTCTCGACCCCGCGTGCTCCCCCCGGGAGCACGCGGGGCTAGATGAAGCCCGAACGGATGTGGGCCACGTATTTCCGGTCCGACTGCTGCAGGTGCCAGACGAGCCAATCCTTCAGGAAGCCCAGCAGCACCAACGAGCTTACGGCACCCTGCTGATGGCGGTTCACCATGTCCTGAAGCTCCGCCAGGAGCTTGGAATGCTGGGCAATGTGGGCTTCGCTATCGGGGTAGTTCGCCGCCAGGAGGCGCTGCTCCTCGTGCACGAAGTGAACACGGGTCTCCTGGAGGAAGGCCTGCAGGATCTGTTCGGCCGCAGCCTTGTTCCGATGGACCTTCAGGGCCTCGTGGAGCTGGTTGAGGCGCTCCCCCAGGATCCAGTGCTCCTGGTCCAGCTGGCCATCACCCACATGGAAGGCCGAGGTCCATAGGAAGAAAGGTTCGGTGGCTTGGGAAGGTGGGGTCACGGGGCACCTGCATCGTCAGTCAAGAATTCAGATGCACCAGACCTGTCGGAGTTTCCAGGGTGTGCAGGGTGCCCCCTGCAATCCTCTTGGCCCTGATGCCCGAACCCCGAAGTGGAGTGTGCGGGACAGGGTGTCACGGGTATTTCAAAGTCCTGTTCAGGATTCGGTGGCCCTTGTCACCTCCACCGACAGGCCTCAGTCTTGCCCTGTTCCCGTGAGGTCGTCATGTCCCCTGAACCCGAGGTTCCCCAGGCAGGTTCTCTGGCCCATCCCAAGGTCGCACGCACCGAACTGCCCGCCCTGGCGATCCTGCCTTTTCGGGATCGCAGCCAGGCCGGGTGTGAGCGACACCTTTGCGAGGGGTTGGCGGAGGAACTGCTCCATTTTCTGAACGAAGTGGAGGATCTCCGGGTGCTCTCCCGCACCTCCACCTTCCCCCTCCTGGCCAAGGGGCTGGGGCCCTGCGAGGTGGGACGCCAGGTGGGGGCGCTGTACATCCTCCATGGTCAGCTCTCCGGGGAAGGGGCTCATCTGGTCCTGGGGGCCGAGCTGCTGGAGGTGGCCACGGGGGAACCCCTTTGGCAGGCCCAGGAACGCCTGGAACGTGCGGACATCCTGGGCTTGCTCTCGGATCTGGCCGCTCGCATGGCGCAGGCGCTTGGATTGGAGGCGCCGACCTTCCGGGCTGAACCGGTCCCCTTCGAGGCCTACGATCCCTTCCTGAAGGGGCGTCACCACTACTTCCGGTTCAACCGGCAGGGGATGACCGAGGCCATTGCTGCCTTCGAAAAGGCGGTGGCGGCCGCGCCTGAGTTTGCGCCGGCCTGGGCCGGTCTGGCGCTCTGCTGGGCCTACCGCTTCATCTATGTGGAACGTCGGCAGGAGTACCGGGAGCAGGCCCACACCGCGAGCACCCGGGCCCTGGCGCTGGATGAGGGCCTGGCCGAGGCCCATGTCTCCCGGGGGGTGGCCCTGGCGGCCGAGGGACGTTCGGAGGATGCGGATGCAGCCTTCGAGGCGGCCCTTCAGCGCGATCCCAACCTGTACGAGGCGTACTACTTCTATGCACGGCACTGCTTTGCCACGGACCGACCCATGGAGGCCATCCAGTATTTCGAATGGGCCGCCACCCTACGCCCCGAGGACTACCAGGCCCCGCTCCTGGCCGCCCAGGTCTACGCGGCCCTGGGGCTTCCGGACGAGGCCGAGGCCGCCCGCCGTCGGGGACTGGCCAGGGTGGAGTCCCGCCTCGTGGAGGATCCCGGGGATGCCCGGGTCTGGTACATGGGGGCCAACGCCCTGGTGGGCATTGGTGAGCGTGACCAGGGGCTGATGTGGGCCCGCAAGGCCCGGACCCTGGATCCCGAGGACGGGATGCTGCTCTACAACCTGGCCTGCATCCATGCCCTGGCCGGGGAGGAGGAGGAGGCCCTGGGGTGCCTGGAGCAGGCGGTGGCGGCAGGGCTCTCGGAGAAGGAATGGATCCTGAATGATGGCGACCTGGCCACGTTGAGGGATACCCCGCGGTTCAGGACCTTGGTGGAGGCCTTGGGGTAATTTCGAGGGCTGGAGCGCTTGATCTGGAGCGGGGGAAGGCTCCGACCTCCTCGCCCTTGACCGCTGCGATGTTTAGGTTTCCACCTCCCGAGGCCGCCAGAAGCTGGTGGGACGGTCGGTTTTCCCCGCCCTACCCGAGGCTCCCAGGGGCGAGCGATCGTGGGACAGAGGGCCGCCACCTGAGGGGAACCTGTGGATGGGTCAGGCTGAAAGGTCGTGCCGACGACCTGGCATGGGTCGGGCGTGGGTGCGACCACGCATCGGGACCAGGGTATTTTGGGTTCCTCGCCCAATCCCTCGGAAAAGGCCCCAGGATCTGGAGGAATAGCTGTTCCAATAGACCCATGTCGCCCCGTCCGGGTCCGCCGGTTCCCTCGGCCAAGCTGATTGCCCTGCAGAAGGACTTCCAGCAGATCGCCTCCATGGCGGGTTTCCTGAACAGTGCCTTCGACCTGCCTCAATTGCGGCTCTTCTTCACGCTGTACGCCAGGGTGTCGGTGAGGGATGCGGAAGAGGGACAGGCAGCGCTGCCCCTGCTCCAGGCCTGGTGCGAAAGGCGGGCCAGCGAGCTCCGGGAGGGCAGTTCCAGCGCCATCCTCCCGCCTTCCATTTCCATGGCTCCACCCCAGCCCCTGCCCAATGGGGAGGGGTGGTACTTGGTGGGAACCCTTTCCTTCAACACCAAGGTGACGGACAACGGGTACCTGCGGGTCCGAACGGCGGTTCTGGCTGCCTTCCAGGCGGCGGTGGCCCTTCGGGAGCAGGGCATGGCGGGGTTGGAGGCGCGCTGAGTCCTGTGGCCGGATCCGCTTCCCAGCCCCTGACGCCCCGTGGGATCCAGGCCCTCTGGGCCCCCCTGGCCGCCACTTGGCTCATGATGGCGGTGGAGGGCCCCTTCGTGGCGGCCCTCATCGCCCGGATGCCAGAACCGGCCCTCAACCTTGCGGCGTACGGGGTGGCCTTTTCCCTGGCCTGGCTTGTGGAATCCCCCATCATGATGCTCCTCACCGCCGCCACGGCCTTGGTGCGGGATCGGGCCACCTTCCTGGCCCTTCGTCGCTTTTCCACCACCCTGAACGTGGGGGTGACGGGCCTCATGCTGTTGCTCCTGGTTCCTCCCGTGTTCCGGGGCCTCGCGGTGGGGCTCATGGGATTGCCTCCGGAGGTGGCCCACCGGGTGCACGTGGCCCTGGTGATCCTGTTGCCATGGCCTGCCGCCATCGGCTACCGGCGTTTCTACCAGGGCGTTCTGGTGCGCCACCGCCTCACCCGCCGGGTGGCCTACGGGACGGTGGTCCGACTCTCCACCATGTGCCTGGTGGCGGTGCTCCTGGCGCTGGGCACCCGCCTGCATGGGGCCTGGATCGGGGCGGCGGCCCTCTCCTTCGGGGTGGTGGCCGAAGCGGTGGCCAGCCGCTGGATGGCCCTGCACGTGGTGCGGGACCTGCTGGCGAATCCAGCCCCCTCCACGCTGACCCAGCGCCAGATCCTGACTTTCTACGTTCCCTTGGCCCTCACGTCCACCATCGCCCTCATCACGGGGCCCATGCTCACCTTCTTCCTGGGGCGAAGCCAGGCGCCCATCGCTTCCCTGGCCGTGCTGCCGGTGGTGAACGGCCTCGTGTTCCTGTTCCGGAGTGGTGGCATTGCCTACCAGGAGGTGGCCGTGGCGCTCTCCGGCCCACGCATGGAACATGGGCGGGAGGTGGGGAGGATGGCCGCGCGCCTGGGCACCCTGGCCACCCTGGCCCTGGCGGCCATGCTCTTTACCCCCCTGGGTGGGGTTTGGCTGCGCCAGGTCTCGGGGCTCGGACCGGACCTGGAGGGCCTGGCCTTGGGGGCGGCGCGTCTCCTGGTGCTGCTGCCCGCCCTGGAATACTGGATGTCCTTCCAGCGCGCCCCCTTCATCCTGGGCGGAGCGACCCGAACCATCACCCTCTCCACGGTGACGGAGGTCCTGGCCATTGCAGCCGTGATGACGCTTGCGGTGGTGGGTCTGGGCTGGGTGGGGGCCTTCGCGGCCTCCGTGGCCCTGTTCACGGGAAGGCTCTCCGCCAACCTCTACCTCCTGAGTCGTCGTGGGGTGCGGCCCCCCGTGGAATCTTGCACGAAGGTGTGAACCCATGCTTGCCTTGCTCAGCCCTGCCAAAACCCTGGATTTTGAAAGCCCTCTGGGTACGGTCCGGAGTACTCAGCCGCGCCTTATGGGGGAGGCAGAGGTCCTTGTGGCGCGCCTTCGGGACCTTGACCTCCCGGCCATGGCCAGGCTTTTGGGGATCTCCGAAGCCTTGGCCGCCCTGACCGTGGGGCGGGTGGCCGCCTGGAGGCGGACCCATAAGCCCGGCAGCGCCCGGCCCGCGATCTTGGCCTTTGCGGGGGATGTGTATGAAGGACTTGAGGCCTCCAGCCTCGGGGAGGAGGATCTCGCCTGGGCCCAGGACCACCTGCGCATCCTTTCGGGTCTCTACGGCGTGCTGCGGCCCCTGGACCTCATCCGGCCCTACCGTCTGGAGATGGGTACGCGGTTGGCCACGGATCGGGGAAGGGATCTCTACGCCTTCTGGGGGGACAGGCTTCGGGAGAACCTGGAGGCGGTCTTGGGGTTGCCTCGGATCGTGGTGAACCTGGCCTCGGAGGAATATGCCCGGGCGGCTCGTCTGGATCGGCTGGGTGCCAGGGTCATCACGCCCATCTTCCAGGATCTTCAGCGGGGGACCTACCGGGTGCTCAGCTTCCATGCCAAGCGGGCCCGGGGCCTCATGGCCCGCTTCCTCGTGCAGGGGCGGCTTCGTCGGCCCGAGGAGCTTCAGGCCTTTGGCGAGGCGGGCTATGTCTTTGATCCCAAGGCGTCCCAGGGGGATGCATGGGTGTTTCGTCGATAAGGAGTTCTCGATGCTTCTTCGTTCCGTACTGGCCGCAGCCCTGGGATCGTCCCTTCTGGCCCAGGCCCCCCCCGAGCCGATCGTGCCCCCGGCGGATGCTCAGCTTGCGCCTTCGGGGCTCGCCCACCGCGTGCTGAGGGCGGGGACAGGCACGGAGACCCCCCGCTCCGACCGTTACCTCACCTTTCATTTCAGGGCCTGGGATGCCCAGGGCAAGGTCTTCGGGGACACCTGGAAGTCGGACCCTCCCCGAATGCCCATGGACAACCTGATGAAGGGGATGAAGGAGGCCCTTCTCCACATGAAGGTGGGAGAGCTGCGCCGACTATGGATTCCCGAGGCCCTGGCCTTTGCGGGGCAGGCAGGGCGGCCCAAGGGGGCGGTGCTCATGGACCTGGAACTCCTGGACATCGAGCCTCCCCCCACCGAGGCCCCACCGGATGTGATGGCGCCTCCTCCGGATGCCGTGGTCCTGAGGTCGGGTCTCGCCACCAAGGTGTTGCGCCCCGGGACGGGAACCCGGAAACCCACGGCCCGAAACCAGGTGGAGGTGCACTACACCGGCTGGACCACGGATGGGAAGATGTTCGACTCCTCCCTGCTGCGGCGGGTGCCGACGAACTTCAGGGTGGACGAGGTGATCAAGGGCTGGACCGAGGGGCTCCAGCTCATGGTGGTGGGAGAACGTCGCCGCTTCTGGATCCCAGAGAAGCTGGCCTACAAGGGCGACAAAGGGATGCCCGCCGGCATGCTGGTCTTCGATGTGGAGCTGGTATCCATCAATCGTTGACGTCGGACCACACCAGCGCCTGGGCAGGCTGCAGGGGGGTGGTGCCAACGTGGACCTTGGCCCCGGGGCCCAGGGGCACGGAGAAGGGTTTGTCGGCGTAGTTCACCGCCACACGGAAGCCATCCCGCCATTCCAGGTAGACCCCCCGGGGCAGATCCTCCACGGACACCCCCGCCCGCTGGTAGACCTCCCTCACCAAATGGCGCTCCAGGCGGCCTTCCGTGCTGGCCACGCCGAGGTAGGTCACCGAGCCTTTGCCGAGGGTGCGCCGGGTGGCTGCGGCGGTGCCCGCATAGAACTGGTCCCCATAGGTGGCGAGGACCTCGGTGCCAGGATCGGGGCGGAGCCAATCACCCCAGATGGACCAGGGATAGCTCTGATTTCCACAACGCACCGTGCCCGTCACACCCTCGGGCAGGGTGTCGAAACCCTCCACCCGGGCTCCGATGAGCTCGGCAATGGACTTCGCCCAGGGGGCCTCGGGAAGCTGGCCCCGCAGATCCTTCTGCCCCGTGCGGCAGGTGAGGATGAGGTGGCCACCCTGCTCGGCATAGCGCTTCCATTTGGCTACCAGGGCGGCGTCCACCAGCTGGTGGGCCGGTGCGATGAGAAAGGGATGGCGCGCGAAATCATCGGTGGGCGACAGAAAGTCCATGGGGGCCCCGGTGCTCTTTACCGCCGCGGTGGCCATGTTGCGGTGCCGCCAGGTGTTCCACTGGGTGGTCTGCCGGTGCCCGTCCAGGTCCCACATGACCTCGTGGCTCCATAGGAATCCTGTGCGGCGGGCAGCCAGGGCGGCTGGAAGGGGGGCTCCCGGTCGGGCCAGGGGCCGGAGTTTGCGAAGACTCTCCATGACCTGGACGAACTCCTGTCCACCCCGGGTGAGGGTCACCCCGTCTGTGCCCACGATGCCTTCGTGGTAGAGCTCGCTCCCGAACCTGGGGTGGCGAAAGCGATAGGTGCTCACGAAGGAGGACCCGCCGCCGAAGGCATGCCAGATCCACATGGCCACGGCCCCGGGGGCGGGCTGGGGATTGATGGGAGCCCAGTTTACCTGGCCCGGTTGCAGTTCCATGACCCCCGTGACGCCTGCGATGGGTCGGTAATAATCGCAGGCTTCGGCCATGCGGTAGGGGTTGCCGTTGCGGAAGGTCTGGCCCCCCAAAAGGTTGCTGCCGGCCACGGGGTAGAAGGTGAAGCAGGGAAAATCCAGGTTCTGGGTGCGTCGGGGGTCGGCCCCGGTGGTGACATTGGTGTAGTTGCTGGTCACCCACTGGTCCGGGCGGATGTGGGCCTTGAGGATTCGGGCCTGGCGGTCGAGAAAGGCCGCCTGGGTGTCGGCGGTGAAGCGCTGGAAGTCCAGCAGGGCATGGGGACTGGTCTTGTCCTCGTCCTCGCTGCTGGTGGTAGGGATCACCACTTGCTCGAAGCGATCGTAGTTCAGGCTCCAGAAGGCGCCGCCCCAGGCTTCGTTGAGGGCCTCCACCGTTCCATACCGCTTGCGGAGCCAGCCCTGGAAGGCCTCCCGGGCCGAAGGGCTGAAATCCTGGGTGCCCTGGGGTTCGTTGTCCACCTGCCAGCCCAGGATCCGAGGATCCTGTCCGAAGCGCCGGGCCAGCGCCGTGACCACCCGGTCCACGAGGGCCAGGTACTTCGCATTCGAAAGGCTGGCGTTGGCCCGCACGCCATGGGTGCGCCGCCGACCGTCCGCGCCCACCAGGTAGATCTCCGGGTATTTTTCCCCCATCCAGGCTGGGGGGCAGGGGGTGGGGGTGCAAAGCACCACCTTCAGTCCTGCCTTGGCGGCCAGATCCACCGCTTCCTCCAACCAGTCGAATTCGAAACGGCCTTCCTCCGGCTCCAGGAAGGTCCAGGCGAATTCCGCAAAATGGGTGAACTCGAAGCCCAGTTTGGCCATGGTGCGGAAATCCCGGGCCCACTGGTGCCTGGGCCAGTGCTCGGGGTAGTAGAAGACACCGACCTTGAGCAGATCCCCTGGCGGGAAGAAACGCTTGGCGTCAGCCTCCACGGGGCGACAGGCCAGCATGGCGGCACAGATGGGTAGGATCCAGCTCCATCGCATGGCAGGCTCCGGGGAATCCTAATGATATTTCAGATTTTTTATTCGTCGAGCCATTCCCAAAGCACATTCACCAGGGTCCAGGCGCGTCCGAAACGGCTGAGATGGAGGTAGGCCAGCCAGGGGCCGATGCAGGCCCGGGCACTGGCGGAGCGTCCGCACACATCCAGCACCCGGATGTCCAGCAGGCGAGGCGAATCCAGGCTGGGGCCCAGGGCCGCCTGCACACCCTGAACGTGGGCCATGGCCTCTTTGGGGGGACTGGGCATGCCCACATGGACCATCCGTTTCACCAGGTCCGGGTGCAGGCACCGGGTCATGCCGGCCGCATCCCCCCGGGCCCAGCAGCGGGCGAATTCCGCCACGGTTTGGGCGATGGCGGTCTGCTCCTCCAGGCCCCAGGGCAGGGTCCCCGGAGCCTGGGGGACTTCACTCAGGTTGCCGAGCATGATCTGGGATGGTTTGGGACGTCCCCTGGGCATGGGGTGTCTCCTGGAACAGTGGATTGGGTGCCCGTAGGATGCATCCAAAGCTCCCGATGTTCCAGTGGACATGCAGGCTTTTTCCATGCCCGAACCAGGTGGAAAAGCCCTGTGCCGAGCTGATGCTGAGATGTTCAAGTTGGTTTGGGCAACGGCCTACTCGTACCTGAGCGCCTCGATGGGATCCAGTTTCGAGGCCTTGGCGGCAGGGTAGAGGCCGAAGATGAGGCCGATGGCGGCGGGCACCCCGAAACCGGCCATCACGGCCCAGGCGGGTATGGCACCGACGGTGTTCAACAAGGCCTTGCCGATGGCGGCCCCCAGCACAAAGCCCAGGACGATGCCCAGGGCACCCCCCAGTACGCTCAGGAAGGCGGCTTCGATGAGGAACTGAAGGAGGATGTCCTTGCGTTTGGCGCCGATGGCTTTTCGGATGCCGATCTCCCGTGTGCGCTCGGTGACGCTCACCAGCATGATGTTCATGATGCCGATGCCCCCCACCAGGAGGGCGATGCTCACCATGCCCCCGGCCACGGCCGTGATGGCCCCGGTGATGCCGCCGATGATGCTGGTGATCTGTTTGGAGCTGAAGACCTGGAAGCCTTCCCGCTCCTTGCCCTTCACGCCTTTGATGCGGCGCAAGGTGTCCCGCACCATGTCCGCCCCATCGTCCACGTTGTAGCGGGAATCGATGCGGGCCTGGAACATGAGCTGGCGGCGCTGCGCATCCGTGAGGGTGGCGGTGCCCGTGGTGAGGGGAATGAGGATGACGTCATCGGGATCATTGCCCAGGGCGGCGCCCTGCTCTTCCAGGACACCGATGATCTCGAAACTCATGGTGGCGCTGCTGATGATGCGCCCCAGCACATTCCCCTTCATCCCAAGCTTCTCGATGACCCGGGGCCCCACCACGGCGACCTTGGCGCGAAGGCGCAGATCCGCGGGGACGAAATTGCGACCCGAAGCAAGGTTGATGGCGTTCTGCTCCATGTAGGTCTCGTCGGTCATGACCACCCTGGAGTTGGCCGACCTTCCGGCGGATTTCAGCTCGGCATTGGTGAAGAACACGGGGGTCGTGTTGGTCACCACCGGCGTGGAGCGGAGCAATTCGCGCATATCCTCCAGGGTGAGGTCCGTGTTGCGGACCTTGGCGTATTCATCAGGGGGAACTTCGCCGCGGAAGAGGGGGCGGATGAAGAGGGACTGGCTTCCGGCCTTCTCCACCTGCTTGAGCACGCTGCGCTCCATGCCCTGCACCAGGCTCACCACGATGATCACCGCGGCCACGCCGATGATGATGCCCAGGGTGGTGAGGGCGCTCCGCAACTTGTTGGCCCGGAGGCTGACCACCGCGGCCTTGAAGGGTTCGCCGATGTTCATCACTTCGCCTCGTTCTTGCTCTTTTTGCCCTTCTCCAGTTCCGAGTCCGACCGGGGCTTGAGGGTCACCTGAGCCTTGTCCTTGAGCTCCTTGAGCTTGCGCACGGGCCCCGTGACGACCTGATCCCCTTCGGCGAGTCCCGACTTCAGTTCATAGAACTGGGTGTTGGCGATCCCCACCTGCACATCCGTCTCCAGGGCCTTGCCTGCCTTCACGAGCATCACGACATTCCGGGATTCCGGTGCCAGCAGCCCCTTCTTCTGGGCTTCCTCGAGGCTGCCGTCCCGCTCCAACACACTCTGCAGGGGGAGGCGCAGCACGTTCTTCACTTCGGAGGTGAGGATCACGGCCCGGGCACTCATGCCAGGTCTCAGGCTCTGGATGTCCGCATGCTTCATCTCCAGGGCCACCTTGACGCGGTACATGTTGGCGTCCTGGCCCGTCTTTTCGCTGGCGGTGGCGACTTCGTAGACTTTCCCGGAGAAGACCCGGTTGGGCAGGCTTTCCACCGTCACCTGGGCCGTCTGCCCTGGCTTCGTTCGGACGACTTCGCTTTCATTGACCTTCACCTCCGCCATCAGTTCGCTCATGTCCGAGACCACCATGAGCACGGCTCCGGGCAAATTGGTCATGCCTGCGATGGCCGTCTCGCCCTTCTCGGCCTTCAGGCCCGTGATGCGCCCCGCCATGGGCGCCAGGAGCACGGTCTTGCTCAGGTTGTCCCGGGTGGCGGCCACGGAGGCGGTGTACTGGGCCACATTGGCCCTGGAGGACTGGTAGGTGAGTTGTGCACTCTCCCAGGCCAGCTTGGCACGGCGGAAATCCTCGGCAGAGGTCAGTCCTTGCTTGGACAGCGCCTCGGCGCGCTGGAAGGATTCCTGCTCGCTCTTCATGGCGGCCTGGGCGCGCTCGGAATCCTTGCGGAAGGCGTCCAGGGCGGCCTCGGAGCGGGTCAGCTCCTGTCGCAGACGCTCCTGGTCGATCTCCACCAGACGGTCGCCCGCCTTCACGTCCTGGCCATCCTTCACATGGATGGCCTTGATCTCGCCGCCCACCATGGTGCCGATGTTCACCTTGGTCTTGGCCTGGACTTCTCCGCTGGCACTGATGGTTTCCCGAATATCCCCCCGGGAGATGCGGTCCCAGGAGAAGTTCTCCCCTCCATCCTTGTTTCCGCCAAAGATGGCGCCGAGCACGATGAGGAGGACCACGGCGCCTCCACCGAACAGGAATACTTTCTTCTTGGTGCTCATCAGTACATCCCCCCCCAGACGCGGAATGGCAAAGTCAAGAGCCCCAGAAGGGCGAAGGCAAGCACGATGGTCCAGGTCTTGGCCTTGAGGGTGTGCTTCATCCCCAGGGCCAGCAGGACCCAGCTCCAGAGGTAGATGGGGTCGAGCAAACCCGTGAAAAGGCCCCTGACGAATGGATTTTCGGGTGCGGTGAAGAAACCGAGGGTGAGGGGGTTGAGGGACATCAAGGACTGCCCACCAACCATCCGGGTCATGG
>CAZPUI010000046.1:0-15427 GCA_964589695.1 uncultured Solibacteraceae bacterium
ATAATCTATGAGATATCCGATGAACACCCTGGGGCAAGCTTTTTTTCCAGGCCCCGGGTGGACCCCCACGGTTAGCGTCGAAGGGAACAGGACGCCCCCTGCAGAGCGGGGGGCTTAAGAATGCGAGCCGCTCGAAGCAGCAGGGCGGGATCGCAACGCCGCCCCGGCCCATGCCTCAGCCACCCAAGATGGCCGTTGCTCCACCACGGGACCTCGCGCTCGTTTGGCATATCAGGTAACCCCGCCCACGAGATCCGGAAGAAAGCTTCCTGCCCATGGGCGGGTTTCGGGTTTTCGGTCGCCCCAGGGACGACACCCGAGTCGACACCGGCGGACTCCGATTCGGTCGGAGCCCAGGATGCCCCGGTGGAGTGCTGGCTTACCGCCCAGCGCTGGAGCTGCACGGACTCGCGCAGTCCACCTTCAAGGAGATCCAGATCCTGGTCCCTCGTTCCCATCGGGGATGGACCTTCAGGGGCGTGGACGACCGACCCCTGCGGGCGCCCGACGCACTCGCGGAAGCGGCCATGAACCAAGGGGTGGAGGCGTTGGCCTGCCTGGGGATGGACCTGCGGGTGACGAGGCAAGCACGACCTGCGTCAGGCGGAATGCGGGCGACTGGCCAAACGATGGAACCTGATTGTGCCGGAACCGCGGGCTTGCCATCGGAGTGGGGTCTTCTATGCTGGAAACGGAGTCTGGATGCGCCACCTGCACACGACAACCCGGATGAACCTGGAGACGGTTGAAGTTTCCAGGGCCGAAGCCTAGGTTCCGGCCCTCACCGACTCAGAAGCGGCCCCACGAGGGGCTTGTGCGGTCATTCATCCGGGAATTCCACCATGACGTATCATGCCCATGCTTTGGCAGGCCGCAGCCTGCCCTCCTTCAATCTTCTTGAGCCCTACGGCTGGTCCCCCAATCGCCGCGAGGCTTTTCACGCAGACGCCCCTCCCGCCTGCGAACCAGGACGCATCGTGGCCGCAACCCGCGGCCTCGTCCTCGCCCAAACCCCCCGTGGCGAATGCTGGGGTGCACCCACGGGACGCCTCCGGGAACGCCTCCACAAGGAAGAACTGAGCCTTTGCGCCGGGGACTGGATCATCCTCCGGCCGAATCCTGGCCCTTCGAAGGCCTCGGTAATCGACCTGCTCCCCCGCAGCGCCGCGCTCATGCGGCAGGGGTCCGGCCCCGGTAGCCGGCCCCAGTGTCTCGCGGCCAACCTCGAGGTGGTTCTGCTGGTCATGGGGCTCGACCGCAACTTCAACCCGGCCCGCATGGAGCGCCTGCTCGCCCTGGGCTGGGGCAGTGGCGCCCAGCCCGTGGTGGTGCTCACCAAACGAGACCTCAATCCGCAATGGGAGGCCTTCGCATCTCGCATCGAAGGGATTGCTCCCGGCGCACCGGTGCTGGCGACTTCCGCGTGGAGTGGCGAGGGCCTTGCGGAACTCCAGAACCATCTTTCCGATGGTCGCACCGGCGTGATGGTGGGTTCCTCGGGCGCCGGAAAGTCCACCCTCCTGAACGCCCTGATGGGGAGCGAGGTGCGGCGCACGCAGGAAGTCCGATCGACCGACGGTCGAGGGCGCCACACCACCACGCTGCGGGAGCTCTTCCTGCTGCCGGGTGGCGGCTGCCTCATCGATACCCCGGGCATTCGCGAAGTTGGCCTCAGTGCCGAGGGCGCCGACCTGGGCACCGCGTTCTCGGACATCGCGACCCTGGCGGAAGGGTGCCGCTTCCGGGATTGCACCCACAGCACCGAGCCCGGGTGTGCCGTATTGGCCGCCCTCGCCGAAGGCGCCATCGATCCGGACCGCTACGGCCACCAGCTTCGCCTGCGAAGGGAGGTGGCCTTCGAGGCGGCCCGAAGCGATGAGCACCTCTGGCGTGCGCGCGAGGAGAAATGGCGCCACATCAGCAAACTGCAGAAGAGCTTCAGGAAACGGTGAGAGAGCCGTGGATCGGGGGCCCCACCCACTTGGCGATGGCCCCCACCGCGGCCATGGAGATCGACGGGAACCCGCGCTGGAAGGTCACAGGGTATTCGTCCACGGAGCCTCCCGCCGACATGGCCCACACCGAGGCCTATGGCCAGCCCCTCGAGGCGGCCCTCCACAGCGCGCGGCCTTGAGGGCGGCAACCTGGGCCTCGTGGGCGGTCCGGTTCACCTGCAGGGCGCGCTCCGTGTCGGAGACCTTCCAGGAGTCCCGGGCCAGGGTGAGGGTATGAACCCGGGCCTCCAGCCCCTGAATCGGCCGGTCCTGGGCCTGGATGAGCTTGGCCTGCTTGGCGACCAGGGGGGAGAGATCTGTCGCGGGTTGCAGGGCTGGAGCCTCGGCGTCGATCGCCCTGGGCTCGACAGCCACGACCCTGGAGTGCGCCGATGTTCGTTGCAGCCGGGCCACCTCCCCCTTCAGGCGATCCACCTCCCGGCGCGCAGCATCGAGGTCGTCCTGGAGGCGAGTCGCCTCCTGGTCATGGGTCACGGCCTGAATCGCGTGGAAGTCGGCCACGGATGGGAGGGCTGCCGCCTCAGTACTGGCCCGATCAGCCTTGGCCCGGCCGAAGCAGGACCTGGACCCAAACCCCACCCAGGCCACCCGCAGGAGCCCCACGCCTGCCAGCAGCAGCCTTCGCTCCCTGGTGAGCACCGAACTCAAGAACACATCCTCAGGGATGAACATCGCCCCAGGGCATAGCCGCCCGCCGTGGCGTAGCGCGCGGTCTTGAGCAGCTCCACGACCTGCGCTGTCATGCCCTCCCGCCGGTAGGCCCCCCAGCGAACGCCACCGAGGCCACCACCACGAAGGCGAAGCGCAGCCGCTTCGTGAAAAGGCGTCCCGTCGGGTTCTGACAGGGCGCTCAGGATCCAGGCCGCGGGCCCACCCATGGATCACCCGCAGGCGTCGCGCACCCAGGGTGTGGATCCGTTTCCGGATGACCCTGGCCGCCACGATGCAGCCCCTGCTCTCCTGGCCATGCTTCGCCGGGTCCAGGGCCGCCCCACAGATGAGTAAGCCATCCCGGCCGAACATCTCCGTGTCCGGATCGGGGGTCAGGCGGAGGACGAAGGGGCCGCAGGTCGGATGGGTGAAGGGTTCACGGATCGTGTACCAGCCGCAGGCCGAGGTTCATACGACCAACCCGTGAGAATCCAGTAACTGTGAGGCTTACCGCGGAATCGGGATTACAGCTACTGCCTACACCACCTCGACGCCGATGAGTTGGAAAGCTCGAGTCTGAAGTGCGGTGGGGGTAGCGGAACCCTCAAC
The DNA here is from genome assembly GCA_964589695.1 of uncultured Solibacteraceae bacterium. Taxonomy (GTDB): domain Bacteria; phylum Acidobacteriota; class Holophagae; order Holophagales; family Holophagaceae; genus CAZPUI01. The sequence goes on from CAZPUI010000046.1 coordinate 3,276, forward strand.
ACTTCCCGCGCTCCCCTCGACTTGGCCCAAGACCCTTAGCCAGGGCGGGGCATGTTGAGCTTCTTGCAGATCTTGGCGAACCCGACGTCCGAGATGCCCAACGCCAGGGCAGCTTCTGGACGGATTCCGACCAGACGGCCTCGTAGAGTTCTTCCCGCGTGATCCAGCCAGCACTGAGCATGGGGTCCCTCCCTGATCATTCAGGCAAGGTAACCCCACGCGACGGAGAGGGATGGCCTTCCTTCCGTTCGGCTGAATGGAATTGTTTCGGGCAAGAGGTGGTTGAAAAATTGAAACGAAAGACCTAAATTAATTAGGATTTTTGTATCTTGGATTCAACCGTGTCGCTCCCGACCTTCTTCGCCCAGCACCCTGTCTTCACGCGGGAGGCCCTGGTCCGCCATCTGAGTGAAGCGGGCGGGAAGGAACCCAACCCGGCCACGGTGCGGGAACTGCTCCGCTACCACCAGCGCACGGGGCGCATCCTGGCCGTGCGCCGAGGCCTGTTTGCAACCGTCGCTCCGGGGAATACGCCTGAATCCTCTCCCATCGACGCATTCTTGGTGGGGGCCCTGGGATGCCCGGAGGGGCTGCTGGCCTACCATACGGCGCTGGAACTACACGGGCTGGCCTACTCCACCCTTGAGGAGGTTCAGATCCTGGTGCCTCGTTCCCAGAGGGGATGGTCCTTCCGGGGCGTAGACTACCGGCCCCTGCGGGCGCGAGAAGCCCTGGGTGAAGCCGCTATGACCCTCGGCGTGGAGGTGATGGACCGCCTGGGGATGGACCTGCGGGTGACGAGCCTGGCGCGCACCCTGGTGGACGTGCTGGACCGCCCCGAGTGGGCGGGTGGCTGGGAAGAGGTTTGGCGGTCGCTCGAAGGGATGCGGCTGGTGGACCTCCCCGAGGTGCGGGACTACCTGGAGCGCCTCGACAATGCCACCACCGCCGCCCTGGTGGGCTTCTTCCTGGAACAACACCAGGAAACGCTCGGTGTAACCGAGATGGAACTGGCGAGCCTGGAGCCCCTACGCCCCAGGGGCAAGCACTACTTGAGCCGTGCGGAAGGCGGTCGGTTGGCCAAGCGCTGGAACTTGATCGTGCCGGAGCCGCTCTGGCGGCGGACCTGGGAGGAATTGGGATGAAGCTTTCCCGTGAGCGGGTGCTGCGAGAGGCCGGAACGACAGGGTTCCGGCCCGATTCCCTAGAGAAGGTCCTCCGTCTGGTGAACCTTCTGAACGGGATCTTCCGGCATACGGACCTGCGCGAGCGCCTGGTCCTCAAGGGCGGGACCGCACTGAACCTCTTCCTATTCGATGTGCCCCGGCTCTCGATGGACATCGATCTGAACTACGTCGGCTCCGCTGAACGCTCCGTCATGGAGGCGGAGCGTCCGGCCCTGGAAGCCAAGCTCCAGGCTGTTTTCGAGGCCGATGACTTCAGTGTGCGGCGCATGCCCGTGGAGCATGCCGGGGGTAAGTAGCTGCTTCGCTATGCAGGAGCGCAAGGCCAGGGCGGGAACCTCGAAGTGGATCTGAACTACCTCCATCGCATCCCCCTGGAGCCGGTCCAGACCCTGGATTCCAAGCCCCTCGGCACCTTCCAGGCCAAGGTGATCCCGGTGCTCGACATCCACGATTTGGCCGCGGGCAAGCTCGTGGCGCTCCTGGATCGGTGCGCCGCCAGGGACGTCTTCGACGCGGCAGGGCTGTTTGCCCATCCTGCGCTGGACGCGGAACGCCTGCGCCTCCCCTTCGTGGTCATGGGTGCCATGAGCCGAGCGATGGACCTTCGGGTGGCAACGCCGGAGCGCGCCTTGGACACGCTCACCGACTTCGATCGGATGGTTCGCCCGCTCCTGCGTCAGGGGGCCCAGGCCCCGGATCCCGAGGGCATTCAGGCCAAAGCTCGGGAAGGCCTGGCCTGTCTGCTGCCGCTGCGCCCGCAGGAGGCTGCGTTCATTGAGGCCCTCTGGGAGAGGGGAGAGATCCATCCCGACCTGCTGACGCCCGACCCCGTGCTTCAGGCGCGCATCGCGGTCATGCCGCTGCTGCTCTGGAAGGCCCAGAACGTTCGCCAGCACAGGGGGTTGTGAAAGTCACATCGCGAGATCAACCTCAGGCGTCGCGCACCCAGGGTGTGGATCCGTTTCCGGATGACCCTGGCCGCCACGATGCAGCCCTTGCTCTCCTGCCCTTGCTTCGCCGGGTCCAGGGCCGCCCCATGGATGAGGAAGCCATCCCAGCCGAACATCTCCGTGCCCGGGTCGGGGGTCAGGCGGGGGACGAATGGGCCGCAGGTCGGATGGTTGAAGGGTTCACGAATCGTGTACCAGCCGCAGGGCAGCGGGCCGACTCCTCGGACCGACTGCATCGAGGGGTTGTTCTTTCCCAGCCCATTCCAAGCCCGGCCAATGCCTAGGACAAAGTCCTGATCGGTGTCGTGAAAATCGATCTGGCCTGTGGATTGGTTGAAGGTGATGTAAAGGTCTGAGCGCAGCATGCCTCAGGCTCTGGTAGCCTGGGCGACAATTCACCAGAGCAAAGTTCCAAAGGTACACGTTTGTACATTGTTGTGCACTTTTATCCATCTTATCTACCAATTGCTGTCACAATTGGATGGGCTACCACATATCTGATGAGATCCAATGCGACCGTACACCTTGGAGTAGCCTTCGAAAGTTTATATTTACCTCTGCTTCTGATTCAACTCGAAGGATGACCAAAGCGGTGTAATTGGACAAGAAATCCTCCCGGATGGCAGTGACAGAGGTGTTAGAAAAACTAGTGATCAGATCAAGCACCAGGCCCAATCATGTATTGGCAAATTCCGGGAATTGATTGCCATGAATCACCCGGGCACCTGTCCCACCTGAGATGAGGTTTTTCTCTCTGAGTCTTCATGAACCAGGAAAACAGCGTATTGTTGTCCCATGTCCTACGTTCCTCGACAGGAACACGCAGAAGCTCTTCTCGAATGGCCTGTTCAAATTCGGACTTATGCATTGGGATTCTCCGTTTGCCTGACGACCGATATAACCGGCCAAACAGCCGCAGGCTGTTTGGTCCGAGCGCACGAAGTGCGCTGTGTTGATGAACTGGTTAGACTCACGCCGGGATACACATTGCAAATATCACAGCTTTTCCCAGATGGCCGAAATATTCAGGCAAGAAGATTCGATGTGCTTTCGCATTCTTGCACCAAGGCGTGCACCACGATGTTCGGTCCCAGTTGCGAGATCGAGAAGCAAGATACCAGAGCTTTTAATTGGCAACTCTGCAAGGCTGGCAGCTTCGAACATCGCCTGAGAGTAAATTAGGACTTGATCTTCCTTGATGCCATCTGTGCCAAAATGTAGTTTTACAATTTTTTCTGATCCATTTTCGCGAATATGCAAATCCGGCGTAATCGAAATCGAAACATCTTCAAATTGCAGACCAAGTTTAAGCGGTGGAAGCATTTCAAAGTTTCTCATTGAAAAGTGTTTCTGATATTGAAGCAACGCGCGTGAATTATGACCAATGCGCGTCTTGGTTCGTCCGCTACTTATACGCGCAAGATCGCCTAATGCAGAAGCCTGCGAGATGATCCATTCTGACGAATGTGGCGACTGATGAAATGCCTGAATTCTTTCGCGCGCATCACGATAATAAATAATCTTGGCATGCGAGTCATCATCTGATGGATATTTATACTGCCTAAGGATATTTCTCTGTTCTGTCGGAGTCCCGGTCATGTAATCGACCAAGCCCTTGATGGAAAGTTTGATTTTCATTGCGGGTACCTCCTTCTAAGTGAGTCTGACGGCTCCAAGTTAACCGGCGTGGTATTCATTGTAGCGGGTAGCGAGGATGAGAACGTGCCAGTGACTGCCGCGTCCGGTTGAGCGCAAGGTTAGGGCGCAGAATGGGGAAGGAAGGGTTTCACGGGTTTGAGGTGTTTGCAGTGACTGGCATGTCCGGTTGAACGCGAGGTTAGGATAGTGGTGGAATAGATTTCTGAACAGAAAGGTTTGAACGCCGACCACGCTTCTCAATTTGCCTAACATTCGGAACCCGAGAAAGGTGTTCCAAGTAGGTGCCGAGTTGCCAAAGCTCTCGGTCTGAGGAATCACCTTCAAAAGGATGAACCCTGACAAGGTTGCCCTAATGCTTTGATAGCTTCTCTGGCGTGTCATCGACCATGATAATAGATTCTAGCGGATAACCTCGTTTCTTAAGCTTGTCAAGGTTCTTTACCCATTCGTGAGTGCCGAAGTCAGCGTTGTAACGAAGCGTGCACCGATCTCTAGCCCAGACGAAGGATGGTTGAATGTTTTGAGGGAATAGAAAAGGGATAACGACTTCGGCGTAGGAAGGGGTGGAGGCAGTCCAAATGCCCAGTTCAAAAATTGTGCTCATTCGCGCGATGAACTCATCCACTCCAGGACGATTGTAGAAAAATATGGTGCAGAGACATAATCAAGGCAGTAAGTTAAGCGCTTCTCCGTGCCAAAGAGCAAAGTCTCATCAATATCGAGAACAAAAAGTTTCATTGGAGGAGAAGAGTCCTAACGACCGACATAACCGGCCCGACAGCCGCAGGCTGTTGGGTCCGAGCCCGCGAAGCGGGCGGTGTTGATGGATCGGTTAGGCGCATTAGACATAGTGTTGCTAGCCGAATAGATATTCAACACAAGATGGCTCTTTCAAGGAGTGTGTAAATGGGGCTACCGCTAGGTTGTCACCGAAGATATTTATCCATGCCGCGTCGAGGGCGTGTTCAGATTCATGGCGATCTGTGTCAATAATTTGTGGATTAACCCTACTGTTTTCCCAAACGAAAAGATAATTCAGAGCACCTTAAATTGTTAATTGTTCGGGCGAATTGATGGCCACACGGATTATGCATTTAATTAGAATGTCAACATATAGATGCAAATGCTCAACCAAAGTTCTTAGGTGAGGCATTGCGCGAGCCGAGTGCATGATAGAATTTCTTGTAAAATAAATTCTTGCAAGATGCCAATTTAATTTTTCGCGATGAGATTTCAGTGTTTCCACAACATGCTTTGGAGTATCAAACGCTTTAGCGGTTTTCCAAAGATTATTCAACAATAATGGGTTAAACTTTGATTGGCAAATTAGCTCATTTCTCTGTTGTTTAAAATCGCTACAAGTCAACAGTAGTACAAATTTTGAAAAATCACTATGTGGCAGCTGTATGGTTTCAAGCAAATTGGGCAGATGTTTAATTGTTTTCAGCGTGTCGTTGTATATTGAGCTAAAACGTTTTTCTGGGTATGATAGCGTCAGTGCTGGCAGTATGTTTTCGGACAGATGCTGTAGCCTGTTGCCACCAAATTTCGCAAAATATACGAGCCCTTCAAGTGCTGCCCAGAGTCCAACCAGCTGATTCTCTGGAGAGCCCGAAGTGAGTGCTGATCTATGAAAGTGTATTGCGCGCCTTAGTCGATCAGAGCTTCCTGGGGTAAAGTATTCTCCGTGTAAAACATCTGTTAGAGCTGTTATCTGATCAGAAGATGGTGGGCGTTCAGAAGTCCAGCAGTGCATGGGATCGATTTGGGGACGTATAAGAACCGTCGCGCCGTTGGTTTCGTTTTTAACAACAGATAGAGCATCACAATCAATGTTTTGGGTATGTTCAAAAAAATTCAATATACTCACAAATTCGCGAAACAGATCCATACATGCTTGGTGTGCACGCGCAGGAGAAGTTGCTGGCAATTCGGCCGAAAGCAGCATGGTTCGTACTGCTTTTCGTTTTTCGATATTAATTCTCTGAGCTTGGGTTAGCATTTCCCAGTCGGGTATATCATCGATAATTTCGAATCCGAACTGTTTACTTAATGCTGCGTGATTTTTTATAATTGGGTCGACAAACATCAAACACTTAAAGTTGGCTTCGCTAGCATTGAACACCGCAAAAAATTCGTCCATCAATGAGATTGGATCAATAGGTTTAGTTCTAAACAACTTCTGCATGAAAATTTTTTGAACGGTGTAGTAAATATGCCTCCTGGGATACCCCGACAGCTCGGCCTGAACGATAAAAGATGCAGCAAGGTCGTGTAGTAATTGTTTTTCCTTTGGTGTATTTTTAATGATATCAATGGTTTTGTTTTTAATTGCCTTGAAGTAATCGCCAAATATAATTCTTAGCGCTGATACCGATGATGGTATCCCTTCCAAGTTAATGTTCCTTGAAGCTATTGCGTCGACATGCAGTCTTGATAATTCCTTTTGTTTTGGCGTGAGGCATGGGTCTGAAGTTATGCTCCAACGAAGCTCATCTATGAACGGTGTCATTGAGTCTTTTGATATACCGGCTTGAATTATGGCGCTGGCTGTTGTCTGCAACTCTAGTGTTCTAGAAAATGTATTTAGTGCCGGAGCCTTTTGGCTGTCGTCAGTCAAATCGAAAAGCATTTCATCCAGCACGAGGGCCCAATATATAAATGATTCTGTAGTTGGATCGTTATCTGGAATTTTATACCGAATCGATCTCACGGCATGGCTCCTTGTTGATAAAACCAATAAAATGGATATCATAGGCCAGGGATTTGGGCGCCTAACTTTGAATTGGACGACTGGTAGGAAATCAACCTTGGTTCGCCTATTCAACTTGAATACGAACTCCAGCAAACCGGGTTTTGTGAGTGATTAGGCGAACCCAGGAGGGGGCTTATATCAGTGTGACATTTTATAATTTATGATGATTGGCGTCCCGGCAGGGGCTGCTATCTTCCTGCATAGGCATACTCGTTTGGCTTGTGGTTGAGGGCTGATGGGCAGTCCGGAAATTGACGGACGAAGGGCCTGGTGGGAACCTTGGGTGGGGCTTGGTCTGGATGCGAAACAGGGTATCGCAGCCGGGCATGGGCCACCATCTACAAACACGAAATGTTCCTGGGGACCTTGGAGCTCACGCCGGCTCGCGCAGTTCCTCCTGGATGAGACGCTCGATCGATGCCCGAAGCACCAGGATTCGCCTTTGGCCTTTAGGTCCACGATGCTGCCGGATGACCAACAGCGGCTTCTCTGGGTCGCAGAAGGCTCGCCGGGAGTAATGCGGGCCGTATCCCAACAGGGAGGCGGCTTCCTTCACGCAAATCCATTCCTGGGTCATGAAGCCTCCTGTTGCGTCACGTGGCTTTCCCTCTGAACCCAGTCCAACAGACCGGTGGTGTTGGATCCGGAGAGCTCCGTGAGGGCCCAAACGAGGGCGTCCATTCGATCTGGGCTCTTGCTGGCTGTCAGCGGGTCGTACTCGGTCATTTGGTCTTCGAGGTGAGGGAAGGTCCCCACATGGTGGACCCGGCCCTGCTCGTAGAGGGCGGAGATGGGTTCGGCGCGGACGACCTTGCCCCTGGACGCGCGCACGGCCTTGTAGCTCACGTTGCGGTCCACGGCCCGGACCACGGCCTCCACCAGGTCGCCGCCTTGTTGACCTCGGCCACGACGCGGTCGGCAGGGTGGTCGTGGTAGGCCCTCGCGGCCTGACGTGCCCAGGCGTCGGGACTGGCCTTCAGACTGAGGTCGGCCGGGGTGAGGTCGTGGGCCGCGGCACTGGCTGGGCCCGGGAATCCGGCTGCGCCGGACCGGGGGTCCCGCCGCCCTCCAAATCCTCAGAGAACTGGCGGGCCAACTCCTAAGCGCCTACGTCTTTCCTGGCTCCAGCGAAGGCTTGCCCATGTGCCCCATGACCATCAACCGCGGCTGGGACCTGGTTCGCAAGAAAGCTGGCATTCACGACACCCGATTGCACGACCTGCGCCACACCGTGTGCGCCGTGGCGGGTGCGACGCTGCCCGCCTTCATGGTCCAGACCATCCTCGGCCACAAGCAGCCCTCCACCACCAGCCGCTACGCCAAGCCCATCGACTCGGCCACTGAACAGGCCGTCCACAACCTCCAGCACCAGATTGCCCCGAACCTGGGACTGCGAGCGACAGCCATGGAACCGTGGGAAGCGCGGGAACCGAATGAATTGCGGTCCATTCCGGGTTCCCACCGCTCGCCCCCCCAGGGAACTTCTGGGCGCGGACTCCCAGTGCGTCACCAACCTAGACCCCGGGCTGGTCGCCCAATTGGTCAGCACTCTGCTGGCCAATTGGAGTCCTCCACGCGGGCTCTTGATTCTGATTCAATGGCTCTTCAGTCATGGGTTTTTGGCCATTGACGAATCGAATCACACGCGATACTTTTTTTGCGTAGGTTTCGAATCATGCCTTCTCTACCCCACAAGCAGGAACTCCGGAAGCGCCTCACCCGCCTTGCAGCCGCCAAGAAACAGGGCCGAGGCGCAACCGTCATCCGCCTGGCTCGCACAGGTGAGTTGCGCAAGCTGCGTCCGGGGGTCTACCGCCCGGCGGACCGCGAGGTCTGGATGCACCAGAATCTGATCGACGCCTGCGCCGCCGTTCCCGAAGGAATCATCTGCCTGGTTTCGGCGCTGTCCTACCACGGCCTGACCACCACCATCCCCAATGCGGCCTGGATGGCCATCCCCCGGAATGCCTGGACCCCCAAGCTGACCTTCCCGACTCGGTTCATCCGGATGGGAGACCGTTCCCTCCGAGAGGGGATTGAAACCATCCGCATTGAAGGGCAACGGGTCCAGATGACCTGCAAAGCCAGAACGGTTTGCGATGCCCTGCGGTTCCGCGACAAGGTTGGTGTCGAGGTTGCACTGGAGGCACTTAAGACCTTCCTCCGCCAGGGCGGCCTCCCGGATGAACTCATCCGATGGGAAAGTGTCTGCAGGGTTCGTGGCATCCTGCGCCCCTACCTGGAGGCGATGCTGGCGTGACCAAGAAGCGCGATACGAAAAGCCCCGCCAGCGTACTGCAACGCCTCCGAAACGCCTGCGTGGAAGGACAGAGCGTGCAGAATGCCCAGGCGATCTTCATCCTGGAGCGCTTCCTCGCCCGCGTTGCCCGAAGCCCCTACCAAGACCGCCTGGTCCTCAAGGGGGGCATCCTGCTTTACCTGATGCTCGGCCAGTGGGTGCGGCCCACCGAAGACCTGGACTTCCTGGCCATGCGACTTCCCGGCGATTCCATGGAACAGGTGCTCGCCGAAATCCTTGGGATCGATGGAGAGGATGGCCTGATCTTTGACGCAAAGGGCATGACCTGGGAGGACATCCGCGAAGAGTCCGGCTACCCCTGCCGCCGGTTCACCATTCCGTATAACTTCGGACCAAAGCACACCCACTTCATCAAGCTGGATCTCAGCTTCGGCGATCCCGTGACGCCGGGGCCACAGGCCATCGAACTGACCACGATCCTGGCTGACTTCACTGGCGGCACGGTAATGGGCTATCCCGTCGAAACCCTCCTTGCCGAAAAGATCGAGACGCTGATCGTACGTGGCCTCGCGAATACGCGATCGAAGGACATCTTCGACCTCTGGGTGCTTGCTCGAACGCGCACGGATCTTCAAATGGATAGGGTCGCCGCGGCCCTTGCGGCAACCGCAGCCTATCGAAGCACCCTTCTGGATCCCCAGTGCATCGCCCTGCAACCCGTATTCGGATTGGATGCGCGTCAGCAGCAGCTCTGGTCAGGCTATGTCCAATCGCGCAACCTGGTGGTTCCGCCCTTCCCCGAAGTCATGGCCTGCGTGCAGGCCTTTATCCTCCCGGCAGTGGAATACGCAACCACTCCAGGTACGAGACATACCAGATGGGATCCTACCGAAAAGGAATGGCGGCTGATTTAGGCGGAAGTCGTTTCATGCACCCCTTCGACCCGTTCGGCCCGAAAATACATGGGACCTGCCGTGTGCAAGGGAACGTCATCAGGCCAAGAGGCTGCAGCGAAGCCACAGTTCCCAGGGTTCCCCCGGTGTTCAGAACTCTGCCCGAGTCACCCAGAAACTGGATCAAGCCGGGGTCATTCCTACGCGTCCTGGATACAGGTGGGATACGAAAGCAAAACGCCCGATCAACGGATCGGGCGTAAGTGGCGGAGAGATAGGGATTCCCCTCCGGGCCGCGGCACTGGCTGGGCCCGGGAATCCGGCTGCGCCGGACCAGGGGCCCCGCCTCCGCAAACGCGGAGCGAAGCGACACGTGCGCGGGAGCAGGCCACCGCGTGGCCTGCGATAGGCGGGGGCGCGCATGCGCGCTCCGTTTTCCCTTGCGGCCCGCCATTGCCGATTCGAATCCCCATCTCTCCGCAATGAGTTGCGCCACCTTGCGGTGGCGCTTTGGCGGAGAGATAGGGATTCGAACCCCAGGTACGGTCACCCGTAAACCTGATTTCGAGTCAGGCGCATTCGACCACTCTGCCATCTCTCCAGGAGGGGTAGTTTAGCAAAGGCGGGCGGGGTGGTCACGGGGGGTTGTGGGATCCGGTTCTTCGTCGCTGGAAGAAGGTCTGGAGGGTGCTGCGGCACTGGTCTTCCAGGAGGCCGCCCTGGAAGGTCAGGGTGTGGTTGAGGTTGGCCTGCTGGATGCGCTCCAGCCACTGGGAGCTGCCCAGGCGGGGATCGGGGGCTCCGAAGACAACCCTTTCCACCCGGGCGTGGAGGAGGGCGCCGAAGCACATGAGGCAGGGCTCCAGGGTCACGTAGAGGGTGCTGCCGGGCATGCGGTAGTTGTGGAGCCATTCACCCGCGCTGCGCAGGGCCATGACCTCGGCGTGGGCGGTGGGATCGTGGCGGTGGATGGGCTGGTTGTGGCCCCGGGCGATGAGCTTGCCGTCCTGCACCAGGATGGCGCCGATGGGCACCTCGTCCAGACGGTCGGCCTTCTCGGCCTCCTCCAAGGCGAGTTTCATGAAGTAGAGGTCGTCACCGGTCCACATCCGACCATTGTGGATCCCTCCTCATGTTGGGTGAAGCAGCCCCGTGGGATCCTCGGAGACAAGGGGGCTTCCGAACCGGAGTCTCCATGTCCGGCCTTGCTGAAAGGCCCGAGGCCACCTCCAAGACCCCTCGGCTCCGAAAGCCACCGGTGAAGTTTCCACAGACCCAGGAGATCCTCAAGCAGCTATGCCTGCGCCTGGTCGCGCCATTCGTCAGTTACGGGCACAACCCCCGGGGCTCCGTCCAACACCATGAGGTGGTGGCGGTCCCCAACAACATGGAAAAGCTCGGGAAGGGTGACCAGATCTACCTATTCCTCAAATCCAAAGGGGGAAGCGTTGAAGCCGCCCATCGCATGGTGAGCCTGGTGCGGGAATACTTCCACAGCTTCCACGCCATGATCCCCCTGGAATGCGCGTCCGCAGCCACGATGATCGCCCTGGGGGCCAATGCCATCCACAGGGGGCCCATGTCCTACCTGACCGCGGTGGACACCTCGCTCACCCACGACCGCTCCCCCATCGACCGGGACAACGATCGGGTGAACGTCAGCCTGGATGAGCCCAAGCGCGGGATCCAGCCCTGGCAGAGCCAGAAGGATCAGACGGCCTTCAATCCCTACAAGTCCGTCTTCGAATACGTCCACCCCCCGGTCATGGGCGCCGTGGACCGAGCGGATAGCCTCTCCACCATGTGCAGGACCAGGGACGCCTGACCAAGCGCCCCTTCCACACGGTGTAGCTACTTCCCAACCCCCCAGCGCCCTGCCCCGCCCACGGCGGAGGCCAGGGTGACCAGCAGGCGGAAGAGCCGCTCGGGCTGGGCCAGGGGCCCCTGGCCGTGGGCCCAGCCCATCACCAGGGGCCAGCCCACCAGGACGGCAAGGATCCCGGCAGACACCGGCAACCACAACCCGATCAGCACCAAGGCGCCCGCCACCGCCTGCACCAGGTCCAGCGCCCACATGCGGACATGGGGGAAGGTGATGGCACCCTTGGCATGGACCAGGGCGGTTACCCCCTGGAGCAGGGCCATCCCGCCCACGGCGAGGCGCAGCAGCAACAGGGACCAGGACGTGCGTGAAGAGGAACTCATGGTGACCATGGTACCCGGCCCCATGCACCACCTGCGATCCACCCTTGGGGGAGGAAGGGCCGACCCGCAGGGCCTCCACCGGATCCCAGGGGAAGGGACGTGCAATTCCCCTTGGCACACCCTTCATCGCCGCCGTAACCAGGCCGATACTTTGTCATCCGCCCTCGCCACCCTGACCGACCCCTGTTTCGAAGAGCCTCCCCCCCGGGCCTGCCTTCCACCCCCCCCTGTTTCACCACGCCC
>CAZPUI010000047.1:0-15294 GCA_964589695.1 uncultured Solibacteraceae bacterium
CGTCGCCGAGGCCGACGCCCGGGTGCGTCTGAAAGGCACCCGGGGCTACCTGGATCGGAGCGCCTTGAGCCTCCTGCGCCCCGACTGTCTGCTGGTGAATGTCTCCCGAGGCAGCGTGGTGGATGAGGAGGCCGTGGCGGAGCTGCTGGCGACGCAGCGGCTGGGGGGCTATGCGGCGGATGTCTTCGCCTTCGAGGACTGGGCCCTGGAGGGGCGCCCCGAGGCGATCCCCCCGGGCCTCCTGGAACAGCGGTCCAACACGTTCTTTACACCCCACCTGGGCAGCGCGGATCGCCAGGTCCGCCTGCAGATCGAGACCCACGCAGCGCTGCAGCTCCAGACCTTCTTCCAGGGGCACCTGCCCGAAGGGGCACTGAACGTTCACCCCACCTTCACCGGAATGTTGCCGCACCTTCAAACCGCCCTTTGAAAGTGGAGGAACAAGGCGGGCCTGGGCCCGCCGACCCCAGGGAGGCTCCGTGCGAACCAACACTTTCTTGACCCTCTTGCCGCTGGTGGGGGCCCTTGCCCTGAACCTGGCCTGCAGTTCGAACTCCTATCCCGCGCAGGTGCCCCTGACCCCCGCCCAGGTGAATGCCCAGGCGGTGAAGGCCATGACCCAGGCCTTCACGATCGTGGCCCTGCCCGACACCCAGGTCTATTCGGAGGTGAACGAATACACCCCCGTCTTCGAGCGGCAGGTCCAGTGGGTCCTGGAACAGCACAAGGCGGGCAAGGTGGCCTTCGTGACCCACCTGGGAGACGTGGTGGACAACGGCGAGAGCGAGGCCCAGTGGACCAACGCCATGCGGGCCCTGAATCCCCTGCTCACCCAGTCGGCCCTGCCCTTCTCCATCATCCGGGGCAACCACGATGAAAAGACCTTCTTCAAGGCCCGTCTGGGCCCGCAGGTCTACACGGGCAAGCCCTGGTACGTGGGGGCTTCCTCCACGGGGCTCAGCTTTGCCCAGGAGTTCAAGGTGGGCGAGGTCCGCTTCCTCCACGTGGGCTTTCAGATGAACCCCGAGCAGGCCGACTTCGATTGGGCCAACAACCTGGTCAAGGACCCCAAGTACGCAGGGATTCCGACCCTGGTCTCCACCCACGATTACATGGTGGTGGGGCGGCGGAGCAGCGCGGCGGGGAAGGCCATCTGGGAGGGTTTCGTGAAGGCCAACCCCCAGGTCTTCATGGTCATGAACGGCCACACCCACACCGAGTACCACATGGTGAGCCATGATGACAAAGGTCGACCGGTGCTGCAGATGCTCTCGGACTACCAGGACCGGGAGCACGGCGGGCAGGGCCTGCTGCGCCTGATCACCGTGGATGTGCCTGCGGGCGAGGTGAGGGTGCAGTCTTACTGCCCCGGCTACACGATCACTGACGATGACGAGACTGTGAAGGTGGATCCTTGGTACGAGAAGGACACCAACAGCGAGTTCACCATCAAGATGAACCTCCGGGAACGCCTGGATGCCGCGACGACCTTCAATTTCGGGACCGAGCCAGCCCTTCCCCCCATGCCTGCCCTGGACCCCATCCCCGCCGAGCACACCGGCACGCACCTCTTCCAGACCCGCAGGGATGGATACGACGGCACCGTGGACACCCAGATGAACGAGAACAATGCCCGGCTAAGCTATGCCGGGGAGGCGACCCTCACCACGGACCTGGACGATGACAGCACCCGGGTCCATGCCCTGCTGCGCTTCGAGGGCATCTTCGGCACCGGCAAGGGCCAGATTCCCCCGGGATCCGAGATCGAGGGTGCCAAGGTGCTCTTCCATGTCACCAGTTCCACCGCCGGCACCATCGGCTTCCACCGCATGCTCAAGCCCTGGACGGAACAGACGACCTGGATGGACTGGACCCCTCTGAACGCTTCCGGACAGCCCGATCGCTTTGATTTCACCTTCTTCGACCCCAAGGCCAAGGCGAACATCACCCTGAAGAACGTGATGGTGGGCGGGGGCATCGATGCAGATGATAAGGAAGCCCTGAAGACCCCAGACGTTCAATTCACTTGCAAGAAGGGCACCTATGGCACCTTCTTCGCCGTGGATGTGACGGCCTCCCTGCGGGAATGGATCAAGGATCCCTCCAAGAACCTGGGCTGGGCCCTGCTCAACAACAGCACCGACGGCTGGGATTTCGAAACCGGCGATGGCATCAACCCTCCCGCCCTGCTGGTGACCGTCAAGGGCGCCGCCAAGCTGCCCCTGCAACAGTAGGCCGGAAACGGGCAGCACCTTAACCAAAGAGCGGTTTAAACACGGAGAACACTAAGGACACGGAGAAAAGCACGGAGAAAGGAACCTTGACTTGCGAATCCCGGCTTCCTGGCCTGGAACGCGCGCGGCTATGCCGCACGCCCCGCGCAAGCGGGCAGGCCGGGACGCCTTGGGCTGGCATGCCATGACAACCATGTGTGTTCTGTGCTGCCGAGCCGTGAGGCCTCTTACACCTGACTTGAGGCCTCCGTGCTTTCTCCGTGTCCTCATGCCACGCATGCGTGGCATCTCCGTGTTGAACCTGCTCTTCGGTGGCGCCCGGAAGCCGCTTCGGGTGGTGATGCAACCATTCTGTAACCCCGTCGTCACGCCAAATCCCCAGGATTGCCACGTTGCCATTCCTAGGATAAAAGGCCTGCCTTCGTGGGGAGCGCCATGGATGTGAAACGGTTGTTCGGCCCCCTTCTGGGATTGGCAGTGCTGGGAGGGGTGGGCTGGGGACTCCTGAGGTCCTTCCAGTCCAAACGCACCCAGGACCAGGCGGGCCCAAGGGTGACCATCCGCGTGGTCAGCGGCAGTGAAAAGCTGCCCCTCCTCAAGGACGAAAAGCTGATTTCCATCCTGGATCGCCATGGCATCACCCTGGAGGTCCACAAGGCGGGCTCCCGCGAGATCGCCGGGCTTCAGGATCTGCGTTCCTACGATGTCGCCTTCCCTGCGGGCCAACCAGCTGCGGAGAAGATCCGCCAGGGTACCGGTGCCAAGTCCATCGCCACCGCCTTCGCCACCCCCATGGTGGTGGCCTCCTGGAAGCCCATCGCCGAGGTCCTGGCCGCCCAAGGCATCGTCCGACAGGAAGG
This sequence comes from uncultured Solibacteraceae bacterium, assembly GCA_964589695.1. Lineage (GTDB taxonomy): Bacteria > Acidobacteriota > Holophagae > Holophagales > Holophagaceae > CAZPUI01. The sequence continues at coordinate 3,095 of CAZPUI010000047.1, forward strand.
GGGCGCCTACTGGATCATCGATATGGCGAAGCTCCTGGAGCTCATGGCAAGCGGCAAGCGCTGGAGGGACCTGCCCCAGAACACCACCTTCAACGTGGGCAAGTCCATCCTCGTCTCCACGACCCATGTCTCCACTTCCAACAGCGCGGCCCAATTCCTGGCCCTGGCTTCGTACTTGTTCAATGGTTCGGAAGTGGTGGGAACCCCCGCCCAGGCGGAAGCCGCCGCCCTGAAGGTGGCCCCCCTCTTCACCCGCCAGGGCTTCCAGGAATCCTCCTCCGCGGGTCCCTTCGAGGACTACCTGGCCATTGGCATGGGCAAGACCCCCCTGGTGTGGATCTACGAATCCCAGTTCCTGGAGCAGGGCCTGCAGCGAAGCCTATCCCCTGACATGGTGCTGCTATACCCGCGCCCCACCCTCTTCACCAAACACGTGATGGTGGCCCTTTCGGACAAGGGAACCCGGTTCCTCAAGGCCATGGAGGACCCTGAGGCCCAAGCCTTGGCTGCTTCCTTCGGCTACCGCACGGAGCAGCGCGGTGCCCAGGAGACCCTGCGCACCCAGATCAAAGGCAAAGGGCTTCACCTGCCCGACCTGGTGGACCTCGTGGATGCCCCGTCTTACGAATTGTTGGAACGCATGATTCAAACCCTTGAACAAGGGAAGGAGCCCCTTCCATGAATGCCGCCCAGGAAACGACCCTCACCCTCACCCCCCCAGAGGTGCTCACGCCGGTGGCACGCACGGGGGTCCATGACCTGGTCCAGGTGGCACCGGCCCAGCTGTCCCAGCTGGAATCCAAGGTCGAGAGTTTCGTCCAGGGGCTGGTGGGGGCGGATCTCGGCTCCGAGGAGTTCCGCAGTCGATTGGACGCCGCCCAGGCCCTGGGAAGGCAGTCCATGGCCACCTCCAGTGCGGTGAGTCAGAGGTTTATGGACAAGAATTTCGTGGGCCTGGAGGACAGTGCCGCCTTCAAAGCCATCGGCGGCTTGCGCAGTGTCTTTGAGGAGCTGAACCCCGCCCGGGAGGGCGATTTGTTGGCCCCGCGCAAACTCTTCGGTCTGATACCCTTCGGCTCCAAACTTCAGGCCTATTTCCGGAAGTTCGATTCCGCTGGGGACCAGATTGCCAAGCTCATGGGAGAGCTGCGCAGCGCCCAGGACGAAGTTCGGCGGGATGTGGCGGCCCTGGGGGAGATGGAAGGCAAGCTCTGGGAGGCCATGGGCAAGGTCAAGGAGGCTTCGGTTTTCGCGGATAAGCTCGACCAACGCCTGTCGGAGGAAGTGGTGCGGCTGAAGGCCAGCGATCCCCTCAAGGCCGAGGCTGTGGAGCAGGAGGTGCTCTTCTACGCCCGCCAGACCACCTCCGACCTCCTGGCCCAGCAGGCCGTGAATGTGAACGCCTACCGACAGATCGGGCTTCTCAAAAAGACAGGCCGCGAGCTCATCAATGGGTGCGACCGCATGGCCACCACGGGCATGAGCGCCCTGGCCACGGCCCACGCCGTGGCGCGGGCCACGGGGACCCAGCTCAAGGTCATGGAGATGCTCCGTGCCAGTTCCTCGGCCATCGGGGATCTCATCGAACAAACGTCCGTGATGCTTGGCCAGCACGTGGAGAAGGTGGGCGAATTCTCTTCCAACCCCGTGGTGGCGGTGGACAAGCTCAGGGCCGCCTTCGATAACACCACCAAGGCCATTGACACCATGGACAAATTCCGCAGCCAGGCGCTTGATTCCATGGCCAAGAACAACGCCATGCTGAAGGAACTCGTGGGTGAGGCCGAGCGGGAAATCGCCACCCGAAGGGGCGCCGCCGGAAGCCTGGGCCAGGGGGCGATCGATGTTCCGCTCTAGAACCTGGTTGCATCTTGGCCTGGCGCTCTGCCTGGGGTTGTTCCTCTCCTGCCGGCGCAAGCCCACCGAAACCTTCCGTATCCTGGCGGGCTCGGAGATCAAGGACCTCGAGCCCCTGCGGAAGGGAATGGAGCGTGCCACGGGCATGCCCATTACCTTCACCTACACGGGTTCCCTGGACGCCGTGGAGCGCCTGGAGGACGGCGAGGCCTTCGATGCGGTCTGGCTCTCCCATGGCAAGTACCTCCAGCTGACCCCCTCCCTGAAGCCGAAGCTCCGCGCCTCGGAACGCATCATGGCCTCCCCGGTGATCCTTGGGGTGAAGGCGTCCCGTGCACAGGCCTTGGGTTGGGACCGCAAGGCCCCTTCCTGGGCCGCCATCATCCGGGCCGCCAGCGAGGGCCGCTTTACCTTCGGGATGACCAACCCCGCCTCCTCCAACACGGGCTTCACCGCCCTGGTGGGCGTGGCCTCCGCCCTGGCGGACGCATCGGATGGACTCAAGGTCTCCGACATTCGCACCACCGAGCTGCGGGCCCTCTTCAAAGGCCAGCGCTTGGCTTCGGGGTCCTCGGGTTGGTTGGCAGAAGCGTACGTCCGGGATCAGGCCCGCTTCGATGGGATGATCAACTACGAGTCCGTGATCCTTCAACTCAATGCGGAAGGGAAGTTGGGTGAGCGCTTGGTCCCGGTCTATCCCTCGGAAGGGGTCGTCACGGCGGACTATCCACTCATGCTCCTCCAAGAGGCCAAGCGGCCTGCCTTCGAGGGCTTGGTGAACCACCTCAAGACACCGGAGGTGCAGCGGGAGATCTCCAAAACCACCCTACGACGCCCCATGGTGGCCGGGGTGGAAGCCGCCCCCGTCCTTCCCCGGCAGACCCTGGCGGAACTGCCCTTCCCCGCCTCCAGGGATGTGCTTGATGCGCTCATCGATGCCTACCAGTCCCAGCTGCGCCGCCCCGCCAGCACCTACTTTGTGCTCGACACCTCGGGATCCATGCAAGGTGAGGGCATCCACCAGCTCCAGAATGCCCTCCTGGCCCTGGCGGGGGAGGACCGGAGCCTCTCGGGCCGATTCAGCCGATTCCAGACCCGGGAACAGATCACCCTGCTGCCTTTCAATCATGAACCCGGTTCCCCAGTTCGTCTGGCCATGCCCGAGGATCCCCGGGGTGCCCAGCAGATTCTGGCCCAGGCAGGCCAGGTCGCCCACGGGCTCCAGGCTGCGGGGGGAACCGCCATCTTCGGGTCCGTGAAAGTCGCGCTGGAGCTGGCCCAGGTGGATCGGCAACGGAACCCCGACCGCCAGTACAGCGTGGTGGTGATGACGGATGGACGGAACGAGAGCGGCCTTTCCCAGGGCGGGTTCGAAGGCTGGTACGGACAGCTCCGCGAGGAACAACGGGGCATTCCCGTCTTTGCCCTGCTCTTTGGCAAGGCCGAACCTTCCCAGCTGGAACGGATCGCTGAACTGACCGGGGGGCGGGTCTTCGATGGCCGCAAAGGACTGAAGGCCGCCTTCAAGGAAATCAGGGGTTACCAGTGAACGACCTCACGGCCGGGGCCCAGCTCCAGCTCTTTCTCCGGGGACGCAAGCACCTGGTGGGTTCCCTGGCCGCCCTGGCGGGTCTGGGGCTCTTCTTCGGCGGCATCATTGCCACGGGGTGGTGGGCCATCGTCCTGGGCCTCTACGCCGCAGGGGTCCTCCTCACGCCCACGGATGATGCTTCCCAGCGCCTGGCGCGGGCCAGGTATGACGAACACAACCTTCGGGAATGCCTGCAGGATCTCCTGAAGGTGGCCCGGAACCGCGTGCCGGCGGAGGCAGGCCATCTGCTGCAGGCCATCCAGGGTCATGCAGAACTCCTGCTGCCCAAGCTCAAGGAGCTAACCGAAGAGGGCAGCCTGGCCTCCAGCGTGCGCCACGATGTGGTGCAGACCCTGACGCGGTACCATCCCGATACCTTGGCCAGTTACTTCAAGCTGCCCACGGGCTATGCCCGGCTCCAGGGAGCCGGGGGGAAAACACCAGAGACCCTTCTGGTGGACCAGTTGCGGTTGCTGGGGGAAAACCCCCGCGGCGCCATGGAGGAGGCCTTCAGCTCGGATGTGTCGAACCTGGAGGTCCATGGCCGGTTTCTGTCTGAAAAATTCCGCGTGGGTCCGGAATGAACTCAAGATTCCCCATCGACTTCCAGAAAAGCATGCTCAACGACCCAAGCAGGGAGGCGCGATGAGCCTGCTCCGTTCATCCTTGAACTACTACGAAGTCCGCGCAGGGTTCCTCAGGCAGGTGTTGAAGCATCAACCCGAGAATCCAATCCTTTTAAAGGAGCTCCAGCGGCTGGAATCGAACCTTGTGGAGCCCACGCCCCCGGAGGGTATCCACCCTAGGCTTACGGCCGGGGCTGTTCCTCCCCGGTGGGGTGAGCCATGAAGATGGCTTGGTCCAGGGGTGCTGATTCAAACGGCGTAGGCGTTCACGGCGCTGCCTGAGGGACTGAACGCCCATCCCAGGGCAACGCTCGGACCTCCTGCTCTGGCGTGCTTCATCGTGCGGCGGCAAGTGTATGCAAAATAATTATTAATGTGTATTCTTTGCTCGATCGCTAAATCGGGCGGCGGGATTCTGGTCTGGCACTTCAGCCAGGGCGTTTCTGGTTGACAGGGCTCGCAGGTGCTGGCGTTTTTTTCACCGTTCATCACCGAAATTCACCGGCTAGAAAGGCCTTTTGCCGGTGAATTCCGGTGAAACACGGTGAGAATGAGGGCGTACAGAGCGGCTTATCCGGCTGTGCATGGTGACACCCGCAATCCCGGATGTCAGGACGTTTGAACGCGCCTAACGGCCGCGCTAGTTCAGACGTACGGTCAACGCGTTGTCCGCAGGCGCGGGGTCGTTCCAAAGGCTGAAGATGCTCTCGCCGAGCGCCTTGGTTTGGGGGTCTGGGCTGGAGCGCAGGGCCGCGAGGGTTGCGTTCATCTGGCTCCGGGCTGGTTCGGGGACATTGGTGATGGCCTCGTCGCCGGCGTAATGGGCCATCATGGCGGGCACGATTACGGGTGTCAGCTGCTCGGCGGTTGCATTATCCAGCCTGTAACCCCTGACCAGCATGTCCTTTACAATAAGGGTGAGGCCATCACTCAGGAACTTGCTGGAGTAGGGCACGAAATCCATCGGATGGTTGGCGGTGGCCTTGACCGTGCTGCTCGTGATGGCCGCAGTCCGAGTGGGTAGATCCAGGGTGATCGTGCGGTACGGACAAGGGGCGGTCACGAGGGAACCCGTTTCAATGTCATGGAGCTTGCTGGTGCCGAAGTCCTTCAAGGCGACGTCATTGGCGTGGTAATGCCCTGTGAAGACCAGGTTCATCCCATTGTCAGCCAGGGCCTTGCCCACCTTGTCGCGTTCGGCGAGAAGGTATTCAGGGAACTGGGCGGCCTGGCCCAGGAAGTGTTCCACCAGTCCATGGTGTTGGAGGCCGATCACGACCTTCCCTTTGGCCTTCGCCTCCTGGAGGCGGGCCAGGGCCCAATCCAGGGTCGCGGGTCGCAGGGCACCCGCCGTCACGGAGGCGGTGTTCGTGTCGCTGTAGCTGCAGCTGTCCAGCGCCAGAACCCAGAGGCCCGTCACAGGCTCAGCCACGTAGCTGAGGGAGGCGGGATCGGTGGCGATGGCGGCGTTATATCCATACTCACCGTAGATCTGCTTGAATTCAGCGGGTGTGGTGGGGCGGGCCTTGGTCGCAGGGGTGGTGCGATAGTCCCGGCCGTCGGGGTTCAGGACATCGTGGTTGCCTGGGACGACAAAAACTTTCTTGCCGACGGCCCTCAAGCTGGCCAGCTTGGCGGCGAAAGACTGGTGGTTCAGGTATTCACCATCCTTGGTCAGGTCGCCTGCCACCAGCACGAAATCCAAGGGTTTGGTTTTGAGGTCGGCCAGGGCGGAATCGAGGATCTCCGCGCTTTCTTTCCACATCTTGCGGTCCCCCGCCAGGGCAGCCTCCCACTCAGCACCGCTGGAACCCAAACTGGCCGCGTCGTGGAGATGGGGATCGCTGAAGACGGCAAAGGACGTGGAGGTGACGGGAAGGGGGGCGTTGGGCCCCTTGCTCTTACCACCGCAGGCCAGGTTGGCCATGAGGACCAGCAGTGCGAACCCCTGCAGCAGCATCAACGTAGCGGAACGGGCGTGCATCATGCGATCTCCAGGCTCAAACTGCCGAGCGCATTCGATCTAAGCAGGGGCCTCAGGCATTCCTGTTTCCTCTGGGTGAACATTCTGTGCCGGGGCGTGTCTCTGGTTTCAAACCCAGCCCTGGCCTTGTCATGGATCCATGGAGGTACGGTGGGAAACCCTACCCCGGCCTTGAAGCCCAACGATTTGCTGGCAGGCTGGGCTTGGCGAAATGCTCACGCCACCTCGGGCCTTGGTTCGGGCAACAGGTCCCGGTCGCGGGGGGGAAGGGAAAGCCAGAAGGCGCGGTAGCGGTCCTCGGAATCCAGGACCAGCTTGCGCTGAAAGCGCTCCTGTCGGGTCCTGGACAGCGTGAGGGACTTTTCCGGTTTCTGCATCAAGGCCTCCTGGGGATAAGCGCAGGGCGTTCCATCGGGTTCGAGGGAACGCACCATCCTGGGATGTCCCTGCAACGCGGGCGTGTCATCGGGGAGACACTTTTCGCTCCCCCGCTCAGGGGCGGGGTCGACCGGGTCTTTGGGACCGCGCCCAACTTTTTCTTGCAGTTCAAGGGTTTTTGCTCAGGCCTCTATGGCGGGCCATCGGTTGGATGGTCATGTTGTTTGGACGCAGAGCTCACTTGGGGGCAACCGCGCCATCGGCGGGCCAGGTGGTATCGCCAATCCGTTTGAGATTCATTTCAAAGAAGCGAATGGGGTCCTTGCCAGGAGTGATTCGATCCCCCACTTCGTGCCAAGTGCCTCCCTTGATGGTGGTGGTGTAACGAATCGTCATGGGCCCTGCTGGGATTTCCCACGTGAAGCCGTCGGTCGTGGGCGTGACGGGGAAGTCGCCCACGTTACCTTGGGCATATGAATGCATGGTGTAAGTGCGTGAAGTCGGGCTAAACGAGATGGTGCCAAAGGAGTTAAAGATGACCTTGCCATCGGACCCATACCCGCGACCCTCAATGACCTTTACGGAGCCGCCCAGGAAGGGGCCAATGCGTTCGGTCTGAGTAAGGGTGTGCTTTTCGCCCGAGGGCAGCAGGGTCCAAGCGGTGCCTCGCCAAAGACCGTCCATGGCGGAGAGCTTGAGCATGGCCTCCTGCTGAGCTGGAATGATTTTGTCGGGGTCTGGTCTTCCTTGGGCTACTGCCACACCGGCCAGCAGCAGTGAAAGAGTAAGTGCTCGGTACGGGATCATTGTTTAGGTCTCCTTTTTGGTTCGAGGGTGGTTCACAGTTTTTGAATGCGCTTGCGCGTGAGCACCCCGTTGACAGCTTGGAGTGGGCCGATAAGCATGTAAGTGATCCCCGAAAATAACCCGCCATCGGGAGTTAATTTGGCGATGGCCATGGAGATGAGGGCAACCCCCATGTTCAACGCGTGGTAGCGGATGCTGCCGAGGGTGGCTTCGCCCTCGCTGGGTGTCAGTTCCAGTGACAGGCGACGCCTCCATGCATGGAAATACAATAAGGCGAAAGCCCCAGAGACGACAAATAACCCAGCCCCATACACAAGCATTAAAGTTTTGACTTCCCAGAAAGTGATGGACTCGTTGAGGGTTTCGCCGAACAGGAAGTGATTGGAGAGCATTGTAAAGAGGAATTTCATAGGATAGACATACAGTAGAATTACAAATAGGAGCCCTAGGTTGAGCACCACGGAAATTCGATCCGTCAACCCATAGCGTCTAAAAAATGTGTTCTGATCATGCCAAAGCAACATCAGAAACGTAAAACAGATACCGAAGGGGAGGAAGCCTCGCATTGCATGAAACAGCTCGGGAATGGATTTTGGTACCTCAAGGCTCACGACCAGGAGGGTAACTGCAAACGCAAACACCGTGTCGGAGAAGCTTTCAAGGCGATGGATCTCCTTGCCGCGGAGTTGGAATGCGTGGGATTTGGGCATAGAGTCTCTCCTTGCTGATGTTTGATGCCTCCATAGGAAATTTGTAGTGAAACAAATCGATGCCGGATCCTGTCCGATCGATTCGCTTAACAGGTTGATGTGGTTTCGGTGACTGATTGATTTCCCTGCGCCACAGCCCTGCCAGGCTCCCTTCAGGGTGCCTGGGGTCAGTGTATTGGAATTGTGGAAATTTGATTAATGCATCAAGGGTATGGATCACTCCATGGGGAGTGCTGCGTGATTACACCCTTGTCAGCCGATAGGCCTTCCTGCCCAATCCAAGCTTTTCCGCGTGGTCGATCTGCACCATGGGATCCAGTTCGGGATGGGTCAACCGCCCCAGGTCCTGACCGGCCCGCTCCCGGGTGAGGTCCAGGGTGGCCATATCGATGGCCACGGGGTCCAGGGAGGCCAGGATGCCCAGGTCGGGCATCACCTGGTGGGAGGCGCCCAGGCAGTCGCACTGCTGGGTCATGTGGGTGAGGAAGTTGAAGCAGGAGAACCGCCCCTCCAGGAGTTTGGCCACGCCGAAGGCGTGTTCGGCCATCTTGCGCTGCAGGTCGGCACTGGCGCCATCCCACTTGAACCCGACGGCCCCTGGAATGCAGGCGGTGATGCACTCCCCACAGCCAATGCACAGGTCCTCGTCGATGAAGGCTGCGTCCCCTTTCATGGAAATGGCGTCCACGGGGCAGTGGCGGATGCAGTCCCCGCAGGCCTCGCAGAGCCTGGGCTTCACGTAGGGCTTGGAGGCCGAATGCTGGTCCAGCTTGCCCTTCCGGGCGGAGAGGCCCATGCCCAGGTTCTTGAGGGCAGCTCCGAAGCCCGCCGCCAGGTGCCCCGTGGCGTGGGACACCAGGATCAGGTGATCCGGGGACCCCGCATCCGCCGCAATGGCCACGTGGTTGTAGTGGTCCCCATGGATCTCCACCTCGCGCTCCAGGTTGCCCTTGAGTCCATCGCACAGGATGATGGGCGCCCCCACGGCTTCATAGGTGAATCCATGCTGGTAGGCCAGCAGGATGTGCTCCACGGCGTTGCTGCGCCGGGACTTGTACAGGACGCTGGTTTCCGTCAGGAAGGGCAGGGCACCCTCCGCTTTCACCAGGTCCACCAGCGTGCGGAGGTGGGCGGGGGCCACATGGGTGGTGTTGCCCTCCTCCCCGAAGTGGGTCTTGAGGGCCACCAACCCGCCCCGCTTGAGCTTCACCCCCAGGGCCCGGTACAGCGTCTCCACCTGGGTGGCCATGGGGACTTCGGAGGACACGGGCGCGAAGAAGACCTCGGACACATCGGATGCAGGGGTGTTCATGGAAGCCTCCCGGAGCCAGGATGCCACAGGGGCTCTCAGATCACGGCGACTGGGCTGGAAAACGAAGCCGCGAACATGAGGTCGCGAAGCTGGAGATCCCAGCTCGGCTTCCTGGCCTCGACAAAACGGTTCGCCTTGTTCTGCTGAGCCATAAACCTCTTCAAACCATCCACAAGGCCTCCCTGCTTTCTCCGTGTCCTCCGTGTTCTCCGTGTTGAAAAGCTTTTTGTTGAGGTCGGAATCCGCGCTGGGTCTCGATGTCCTTCTAAAGCTCAGGCCTTAGGCCACGTCTCCTTCACCTTGTCCCACCAGGTCCCCCTCCAGGTGCCGAAGTCGTACCGCTCGCCCTTGAGCCGGGTGTAGTACCAGAAGTTGATCCAGGTGGCCACGACGTAGAAGGCCACGGCCCCCAGGAAGAAGGCCTTGGCGCTTCCGGTGCTGCCGATGCTGGCGGAGATGAGGGTGCTGAAGAGGAAGGGGCCGAAGGCCGCCCAGGCGCCGGTCCAGCCCAGGATCTGGGCGCCCTGGCGGGGGTTGAATGCGAAGATGATCGGGTACTGGCGGAAGGTGGCGAAGTTCCCGATGCCGCTCATGAGGAAGAGGAAGAGCATGATCCAGAGGAAGCCCCGGAACTGCGCCACGGAGGTGGGCGTCAGGTAGCCGCCGAAGACCAGGGCCAGACATCCCGCGATGAGGCCCAGGCCGCTCACCTGGGTCCAGAGGCTGCCGCCGAAGCGGTCCGCCAGGGGGCCCCCCAGGAAGCGGACGCTGGAGCCCACGAGGGGGCCCAGGAAGGCATAGGTCAGGGGGTCCGGGGCCCCGGGGAAGCTGCCGTACAGGGTCTTGATGAGCATGGGGAAGACCATGCTCAGCCCCGAGAAGCTCCCGAAGGTCATGATGTAGGTGAGCACGCAGAACCAGGCGTGCTTGTTGTCCGTCATGGACCTGACCATCTCCCCCACCGCGGGCTTCTTTCCCGGCAGGCTGCGCAGGAAGAGGCTGCAGAGGACCCCCGCCAGCACCAGGTAGGGCAGGTACCAGAACGCGGCGTTCTGGACCCAGAGGCTCTTGGTCACGGCCCCCTTCACGAAGGACTGGGGGCCCCCGAAGGCGCTGAGCAGGGGAAAGGCGATGATCCAGGGGGTCACGAACTGGGTGAGGCTCACGCCGAAGTTGCCGATGCCCGCCTGGATGCCCATGGCCGTGCCCTGGAGGCGCTTGGGGAAGAACATCGACGTGGAGGGCATGAAGCTGGAGAAGTCCCCGCCCCCCATGCCGCAGAGGAACGCGATGACCAGGAAGTGGCTGAAGGGCGTGGCGGGGTCCTGCACCGCGAAGCCCAGCCAGAGCATGGGGAAGAGCTTCAGGAAGGTGGCCACGGAGATGGTGAGCCGGGTGCCGAAGATGGGCACCAGGAAGGTGTGGACCAGCCTGAGCACTCCTGCGCTGAGGCCCGGCATGGCCGTGAGCCAGAAGAGCTCGGCGGTGGTGAACGTGAAGCCGATGGCATTGAGCCGCACCGTGACGGCGCTGAACACGAACCAGGTGGCGAAGGAGGCGATGAGGGAGAAGGTGGTGAGGGCCAGGGTGAGCCAGGCCCGGGATCGGCCGGTGGTTTCCCAGAAACGGGGATCTTCAGGATGCCATTCGGTGAGGGTGGGCATGGGGGCTCCGGGGCTCAGGCGTTCTGGGGCAGGGTGGGAACGGTGGTCGGTGGGGCGGCGGAGCCAGCTTCATCCTCGGCCGCCTCCAGGGCCCGGCCGCGGGCATCCACCCAGACCCGGGACCACTGCCGGGCGGCGAACATGAGCAGGACCAGGGCGCCCACCGTGAGCAGGGCCCCCGCCAGGAAGCCCGGGGCGAAGCTCCCGGTGAATTCCCGCCCATAGCCCATCACCAGCGGCATCACGCCCCCGGCCAGGCCGCCGATCTCCCCGATGAGGCTGCCCGCCACGGCCGTATCCCCCCGGTAGCGCAGGGGCACGAGCTGGAAGACGGCTCCGTTGCCCGCCCCCATGGCGCTGAAGACCAGGATGAGGCAGGCCACCATCACCCAGGGGCTGGTGGGCATCAGGGAGGCACCGACCACGCACACGAGGATCACCGCGAAGATGGCCCCCAGCAGCCGGATCCCCCCGAGCCGGTCCCCGGCCCAGCCCCCCAGCACCCGCAGGACACTGGCGAAGACGGTGATCAGGGCCGCGAACTGGCCCACATTGGCCAAGGGGATGTGGTACTGGTCCCGGAAAAGGGTGGGCAGGAAGCTGGTGAGGCCAATGAAGCCTCCGAAGGTCACGGCGTAGATGAGGTTGAAGACCCAGACATCCCGGTCCACGAGGACCCGCAGGTAGTCCTTGAGGGCCTTCTCCTCCCGGTCCGGGGGCTCCTTGGCAAAGGTGGCCAGGAGGGCAATGGCCACCAGCATGGGCAGGACCGCCAGGCCGTACACCGCCCGCCAGCCGAAGGCCGCGGCCAAGGGTGGGGCAAAGAGCATGGCCAGCACCGTGCCGCTGTTGCCCGCCCCGGCGATGCCCATGGCCAGGCCCTTGTACTTGGCCGGGTACCAACCGGAGCCCAGCGAGAGGGCCACGCCGAAACTGGCCCCCGCGATGCCCAGGCCGAAGCCCATGAGGAGCACCCCCGCGAAGGACTGCACGAAGGCCCAGCCAAGAAGGAGACTCACGCAGATGGTCCCCATCTCCACCATGGCCGCCCGCTTGCGGCCGATGTACTGGGCCAGGATGCCCAGGGGGATGCCGAGGAGGGAGCCCGAGAAGACCGGGATGGCCGTGAGCCAGCCCTTCTGGGCGGGGCTCAAATGGAATTCCTGGCCGATGAAGGGGGCCATGGCGCCATTGAGCCCCCAGACCGCGCAGCAAAAATGAAAGTCCAGGAACGACGTCAGGAGGGTGGGGAGGTGACCCCCCCTCCAGAA
>CAZPUI010000048.1:0-15261 GCA_964589695.1 uncultured Solibacteraceae bacterium
GCAGGAGCTCGGACCAGAGGGTGGCCAGGGTGGCTTCCAGCTCGCCCTGGGGCGGCTGATAGGCACGGGAGGCGTACGCATCGGCCTCCGGTGCCGGCAGGGCCTTGCGGTCCAGCTTGCCATTGGCATTGAGGGGCAGGGCCTCCAGGTGCACGAAGGCCGAGGGGATCATGTACTCCGGCAGGTGGCTGGACAGATGCTGTCGCAGGGCAATGGCACCCGGATCATGCTTGGACGTGGTGTAGGCCACCAACCGCGTGTTCCCAGGAACATCCTCCCGGGCCAGAACCACGGCCTGGCGAACTTCAGGATGTTCAAGCAACCGGGCCTCGATTTCTCCCAGTTCGATACGGAAGCCGCGCACCTTCACCTGGAAGTCGTTGCGGCCTAGAAACTCCAGGGTGCCATCTGGTGTCCAGCGGCCCATGTCCCCGGTTTTGTACATCCGGGCACCAGGTGCTTCATTGAACGGGTCCTCGGGGAATCGCTCTGCCGTGAGCTCCGGTAGGTTCAGATACCCCCGCCCAACCGGCATGCCTCCGATGTGGATTTCACCCGTGACTCCCACCGGAACGGGCTGACCATGGGGATCCAGTAGGTAAACCCTGGTTCCAGGAATGGGTCTTCCAATGGGAATGATGCCGTCGGAATACTGATCCAGATCGGGTGAGATGCGGTGAAAGACGCTGATTCCCGTGCATTCCGAAGGGCCGTAACCATTGACCAACTCGGGCCTGGGTTCAGGGATAGCCACCAGGCTGTTGAGGTACAAGGGCTCGCCACCGAAAACCAGGAGCCGGAGCGAATCAAAATCTCCCTCCTTATGCAAATCCAGCAGGGCCTGGAATGCACTGGGGGGCAAGTTCAAAAGGGTGATCCTTTGTTTGACCAAGGTGGCTAGGGTGTTGCGAGGATCGAAGTTCCCTGGAATCAGGCAGAGCCGACCCCCCACGAGCAAGGGCGCGAAAAGGTTCCTCTGGGTCAGGTCGAAGCCTGGGGATGTAACCACCAGGACGCGGTCTGCCGGCCCCATCTGGAAGGTGTCGGTGTACCACCGGAGAAGATTGCTGAAACCCCGGTGAAGTGCGCCGATCCCTTTAGGCCATCCCGTGGTGCCAGAGGTATAGATCACATTGACCAAATGCTCTGGCGTGAGCGGTACCGGGGAAGGATTGGATCGTGATTGCCGATCCAAATGGGCTTGGTCGATATCCAGGTCGAGAATGTGCACCCCGGGTATCAAGGACGGGTCCAGAAGGCTGCCACGGGTGATGAGCACCAGAGCGCCGCTGTCCTTGGCCATGAATGCGAGACGTTCCATCGGGTAGACCGTATCGAGGGGTACATAGGCCGCCCCTGCCTTTAGGATCCCAAGCAGGCCCACCATGAGGTCTGGTCCACGCTCAAGCCCGATGGCTACTCGGTGATCCGGTTCCACGCCCATTTCGCGCAGAAGGTGCGACAGTTGGTTTGCTTTTCCATTAAGTTCGCGGTAAGTCAGGGTGGTCTTTCCGCATTCCACTGCGATCCAATCGGGCGTTCGTTCGACTTGTGATTCGATTAGATTGTGAATAAAAATAGTGTCTTTGATGCCATTTTCAGTGCTCATCCATTCATGTGGAATTGGCTCATACATGTGGCTTGTACAAAATATCCTGGGTTCGATTGTTGTTGTTTCTTTGACCACCAAGTCCTCCGAATGTTGTGCATAATTATATTATTTAATGCTTTAAAATGTGGATTTAGCCCGAACGAACAGGGCCATGGACCCCTTTTAATAGGACTGAGAAAGAAACATTGCTGTAAAAAGGTCTTTGACCCACAGCTAGACCCGGTACCGGCTTTTGCCTGTCGTCGCCAGGCAGAGGTATGCCGTCCAGGACATCCTCTCGGGCAAGCACTTCGACCTTGTGTAGACCGAAGTGCTTCCGTGGTGGGCCTACGAACACCGTCAGTTTGAGGTACGAGCGTCGCGCATTAATAATGGTAAAAACAATTTTCGAGACGTCCAATGGACCATTGTGCGATTCGACGGTGAAGTCACCGTTCTTGGTCCTCCATGAGACCGGTACAGAACTGAAGGGAGTTATTTGGCAACACTCCATCACTCGCTGGCCGTGATACATGCAGCCCAAGGTCATGTGGTTACAGCCGATATCGAGTTATCTAAAACACCCAGGGGCAATTGCAGGCCACCGGGAGTCACGGCCTGAGGCAGGATGTTGCCAAAGGCAATGCTTCGAGCGACTTCTCGTGCCAATATCCTTGGGTACGCTGTTTGGCGTCGAAGTTGGAAAATTGAATCAATTAATAAATAATAATTTTGGATTTTCATCGGCAACATTTCATCTAGGGTGGTGGACAAAGGGCATTCAAAGGGTCGTTTGATCAGCTTGCTCGTGCTTTGGAATCTGAGTTGCGGAGAGGGCACCGGTCACCTCGCTGTGCACGGTGTGAGGGGAAGGTTCGTGACGAGTGCTCTGACCCTTTTCGGGAGGAGGTGGGGCAGGAGGCTCACAACCCGAAGGGAATGATGCCGCCCGACAGGCTCAAACAAATTATCATTCCTGCCCGACTATGCGTCATGAAGAATGAAGAAAATGTCTGCTGTCATAATATATAAAAAAATCAAGAATTGAGTCTGCATGTCGAATCCCTCCAGGGGTTCGGCTTCCAGTGCTTCCCGGATTCGGTCTTCAAGGACCCACCCCCCAGGCTCCAGCTGCATGAGGGTCAGGCCGGGGTGACTGCGACCTCCTGGGGCGGTGCCTGATCCACCGCGTTAGCCGAGAGCGTCACAAGAACCCATGGGAGGAGCCTCAAGGGACCTTCTGGGCCATCACTCGATCCAGGTACCGCGTGGTTCCCACGTCATAGGTAGTCGTTCCCAGGTCGGCGAAACCCTGTCGGGAATAGAACCGGATGGCCCGAGCATTCGTTTCCCAGACCTGGAGCCAAAGCCCTGATCCTTGGGTCCGGGCCCATTCCAGGCTCGCCGCCATCAATTCGGCGGCGAGGCCCGAGCCGTGCAGGGTGGCATCCACGTAAAAACGGGCGATTTCGATGGGGGCAGGGAAGGGCAGGGAGATGGGGCAGGGATGGGGCCTGAGTTGGGCATAGGCCCGCAGGCACTCGCCCTGGGTGGCCACGAGCACCCTGCGGTCGGGGGATTCCAGCTCCCGGGCCAAGGCTTGCACACCAAGGGTTGTGGTCACATGGGCCTCGATATCCGAATCGGGAACCTGTCCCTGGTAGGTCTCCCGGAAGAGGCGGGTCGCCAGTGCGGAGAGGGCGGCAGCCTCGGAGGGAAGGGCGGTACGGATGGACATGGGGTCAGTGTGACGCGGGGATGAACCTGATGCCACGTGGGGGGTTGACAGGCCACGGAGGGGACTTACTGTATTACAGTAGTAATACAGCGATCGTCTCAGCCCTGTCCCATCCACCGCCGACCATCCTCGGCCCACTCCCAGGAGGCACCCCGTGCTCCTTCGCTTCGCGCTGTCCCTTGCCGCCCCCGTCCTGATCGCCCAAGCGACCCATCCCGACGTGCCCCACTTCCAGAAGGGCTTTGCCGTTCTCACGGAGCTGGTGGGTCAATGGGACAGGGCCATGGTGGCCGAGATCCCCTTGCCAGCCACGCCTGCGCGGCTCTCCAAATACGTTGAGGAAAAGTACGGAGCCGTGCCCAATCCTTGGGACCCCAGCCTCAAGGCCTATCGAACCCAGGTGCTCCTATTGGAAGGCTTCAAGAGCCACGGTGACATGATGGAAGCCATGAAGCCCCTGGGCCATGTGGTGGGGCAGACTGTCTACGCCCTTCAACTTCCCAAGGACAAGGCTGCGGGCTACCTCGCCGCCGTGTATCGGCCAATGACGCCGGTGGGTGGCAACGACGTGATTGTGAAGGCGGTGGCCATCGAGTAAGCCCGGGGGTACAACCCTGGCCCGGGGACTTCGTCGCCTCCTCCGGGCCAGGGGCCCCTGCCTGGGGTCGGCCATTCGCGCTATGCTCCTGTGTCCTCCAAGGAGCACCCATGAAAAAAGCCGCCCTGGCCCTTGCCCTCATCCTTCCAACCCTGGGAATGGCCCAGACCCCCACAGCTCCGGCCCCCACCCTCGAAAGGGTGGTGGTCGGCCAGATGACCTACCTCGAACGCCAGTTCGTACCGCTGGTGGAAGCGATCCCCGAGGATAAATTGGGCTTCGCCCCCACGGCCGGCGAATTCAAGGGGGTGAAGACTTTCTCCCAGCAGGTGCTGCACACCACCGCCTTCCAGTTCCAGATGGCCGCGGTGCTCCTTGGGGAAAAATGCCCGGTGGAGACGGGGGGCGACGATGGTCCCACCAACCTCAAGACCAAGGCCGAGGTGGTGAAGTATGCCAAGGACAGCTTCGCCTACCTGCGCAAGGCCCTGGCGGGGCTGAACGACAAGAATGTGATGGAGGAAGTGAAGACCTCCTTCGGATCCCGTACCCGCCTGAGCATCGCGCTCATGCTGTTGGGCCATGGTTTCGACCATTACGGACAGATGGTGGTCTACCTCCGCATGAATGGACTCATCCCCCCGGCCAGCCGGAAATAGGACGCGTCTAACCACAGTCGCCGACGACCGGCGTCGTCCCAAGAGGAGGCTCTGTGAACCCAAGGTGGCGCAGTGTGTTCCTAGGTGTCGGCCTGGCCGGGGCCCTGGGTGCACAACCCGCGCCGGGTGATGTGGATTGGCGTCGGTTCGACCTCAACAAGGATCAGCGCCTCGACCAGGCGGACAAGGCGCTGATCTTCAAGGGTGGGGTTTGGGCTGCGACCTTGGATATCAACAACGATCAGCGCAAGGATCTGGACGACGCATGCGCCCTCCTGCTCCTCATGACGATGTGGGACCGCAACGCCGACCTGGCGGTGACGGCGGAGGACTTTGGCCCTCTGCCCCCCATGCACCTCCCCAAACCCGATGCCATGGCGGCCCGAACCCTGGCGAGCGCCTGCCTGCGCGAACTGGCCACGAAGGTGCCTGCGGACCAGGAGGATCGGCTCCGGCGGGAATGGGAGCCCCTCAAGGTCCTCCAAGCCAAGGATGAGGCGGCCTTGTTCGAGGCCTCTGGCGCCCTGGCGCTGACCCTGCGAAACCTGGATGTCGCCCAGTGGGCCTATGCCAAAGCCTGCGAGCTTGGGCCCCAGCGGGATTCCGCCTTTGCCAACCTGGCTTTCACGCTGGCTGAAAGGGCTCGCTACCCGGAGGCCATGGTGCTCCTGGCCTACGCCCGGGAGCTGCATCCCAAATCAGGCGTGACGAGCAACACCCTCGCTTGGATCTTTGCGCGCAACGGGCAGCTGGACCAGGCGCGCCTGTTCTATCTGGAAGCGGTGCTGGCCCTGCCCGAAGTCGCCCAGTACCACCTGAACCTGGGCGTGGTTCTGTTGCGCCAGGGCGACCATGCCGGTGCCGCAGCCGAATTCGAACTCGCCGCCAAGCTGAATCCTGATGACCGCGACGCCCTGTACATGGCCTTGGCCACCCGACCCAGGGGGCGTGCCACGATCTCCGAGGTGCAGGAGCAGTACGAGAAGGAGTGCGAGAAGCACAACAAGACGGCCAGTGAGGACGAGCGGATGTCCCCCTGGAAGGAGCTGGATGTCGATGCCCAGATCGACCAAGTCATCAACCAGGCCGCGGGGCGGGTGCACCAGGAGAAATACCACGCGCTGAAGGAACTGACGCACCAAACGAAACAGCGCCTGCTCCAGGCCGTAGAGCCCGCGGCTCAGAAATGGAAGGACGCCCAGGAGGATTTCGATCGCTGGAAAGCGAATGGACAGGGGGCGTACCTCGCCCTCCAGCAGGTCGTGCAGGATGGGAACCACCGGGCCAGGGAACTGGCGACGGTCTTCAAGCGCAAGGAGGGGGCGGCGATCCTGGAAGCCGGTCCCCTCGTGCTTCAGCTGGCCTTGGCGGAGGCACAGAGGAATATGGCGGGGTATGGCCACGGTGCCCAAGCCCGACAGGCCTTCGAAAAGACGGTGGACGAGCTGTACACCCGTCGCATGGCCTACGCCCGTGAGCTCATGGTTCACGGGCGGGACACCGCCTACCTTGACCTCAGGCCCGAAGAGCAGAACGCCACGATGGCGGCGGTTGCGGGCTACCTTCCCATCATCGCCGCAGCCGCCAGCGACGCCGCGTACGGCAAGGACTTTCTGGCCAAGAAGGACAAGCTGCCCAAGCTGGAAGCGAAATTGAAGGTTCCGGGTGCGGATGAGCCAGCCTTCGGACTCTCCCTGGGCATCGTCGGCGTCGAGTGGAACTCGGAGTCCAATGAATTCAAGCTCCAGGCAGGGCAGGGGGTCATCGCCGCGGGCACCTGGAGTCCGACCCGGGGCTTTGGTTTCCAGCTTGGGGTGGGCGTCAGCTTCACCGAAGGCGCTTTCAAGGTGAAGGCCGGGAACTTCATCAAGTTCGGCAGTGACGGCAGCATCAATGTCGATTACAAGGGGGGGGCCACGGTGGGGGCGGGGCCCCTCTCCATGGGCTGGACCGACAGCCTGACCCTGCCGGTTCGCGCGGCCACCCACGAACCCATCGGGACCCTGGAATGAGTCAACGCGCGGGGGATTGGGCCTCGTAGGCTTCCAGGAGCCCCTGGGCAAGGGAACGGCCCTCCTCGGGGAGGTTGCCTGATGCCTGGGCATCCACCGTCAGGGCGGCGGAGGCCTCCACCTCCGCAAAGGGATTGACCACCACCTGGACCTGGGCCTCCCCCGTAGCCCGGCGGCAGCGTTCGGGATCGGTGGTCACAAGGGTCAATCGGCAGGCGCTGGGGCGGACCTCGTACACCCCGCAGGCGCCCTGGTCGTTCAGGAAGACGCACTGGGCATCCGCCAGGGGCTGGCCATCGAAGTCACGGGTGGTCCAGGAACGCTGGTGCTCCAGCCGCCCCCGGTCCAGGGGGACATGATGGTCCTGGACCCATGCCCACAGCAGGTCGGCCTCGTCCTGGGTGATGGACACCCGCACCCGGCAGCAGTGGCTGCAGCCCTTGGCGCAGCGCACGGCGGCCATGGCCATGGGCCGCACCAGACGGAAGGACTCGATGGCATGGTCCACCCGGGCGTGGACCCTTCGTGCCCGGTCCGGGCCAGGTTCAAGTCCGCGCAGTTCCTGGATCCTGGTGTCCAGGAGCCGCAGCAGCGCGGCCTTGTCGGACCCCTCGGGAAGGGTGTCCAGGAAACGGCTGAGAAGCTTGGTGCATCGGAGAGCCATGGGGACCTTGCAAAGTGTCAAATTCGTATCTATTTCGAGAAAATGCTAACTTTCGTTTTATCAGTTGTTTGAAGCTTTCCTGCTGGAGTGTGTGAAGGCTTGGCGGTACCCTCGAAGCTATCCCCGCGCCAGCGGACCTTCGGGTCCACCCTCATTCTGCTGGGCGGGACACCGCATGCAACCCGTTTCATTCAGGAGCCTTCATGGCCAGCATTGGTGCCTATCCCGGCAAAGACGCCTTCAAACAGGTGTGCTCCCAGATCCGGACCACCGTTGAGACCGCCTTCTATGGCAACAACGTCCGATCCATCACCACGGTGGCCGAGGCCTACCGCCTGGCCGCCAAGGCGCCGGGGACGGTGATCCTGGACGGGATGTCGGTGCACCAGCCCGAGGTCCTGGGCCTTCCCTCCGACGCCAAGGTCCTGCTCATGAACGACGGGGCCGTCTCCGGCCGCGCCGCTGCGGCGCGCCAGATCCTGGGTTGGCCTGGCGTGGACAAGGCGAACCTTTACAACAAGGTCGTGGAAGCCATCTACCAGTGCCGCAAGAAGCCCATGGTCACCGCCCAGGCCCTGGTGGGGCTGGAGGAGGACTTCATGGTGAAGGCCCGTCTGGTGATTCCCGAGGACCACGCCAATGTGCTCTACAGCTGGCTCCTGAATTTCCAGTGGTGGAACGATGTCTACGCCGGCCGCTACGCGCACTCCAAGCCCTACCCCGAAGGCGACATCCTGGTGTTCTCCGATCCCGACTGGAGTCACCCCGACCACCCCATGGGCCTGAGCTTCTTCGATCCCGATCACAACACCTTGGCCCTCCTGGGCATGCGCTACTTCGGCGAGCACAAAAAGGGCACCCTCACCCTGGCCTGGGGCATGGCGGCCCGGCACGGCTATGCCTCCTGCCACGGCGGCATGAAGCGCTACACCCTGCCGGACCAGTCCGCCTACGTGGCGGCCGTCTTTGGTCTCTCCGGTTCGGGCAAGTCCACCATCACCCACGCCCGCCATGGCGAGAAATACCCCATCACCGTGGTGCATGACGACGCCTTCATCATCAACGTGAAGGACAAGTACAGCATCGCCCTGGAGCCTGCCTACTTCGACAAGACCCAGGACTACCCCATGGATTGCGAGGACAACAAGTTCATCCTCACCCTCCAGAACAACGGGGCCACCGTCTATCCCGATGGCAAGCTGCGGGTGGTGAGCGAGGACCTGCGCAACGGCAACGGCCGGGCCGTGAAGAGTCGGCTCTGGTCCCCCAACCGGGTGGACCGCATCGATGAGCCCATCAATGCCATCTTCTGGCTGATGAAGGACGAGACCCTGCCACCCGTGGTGAAGCTTGAGGGGCCGAGCCTGGGTTCCGTCTTCGGGGCCACCCTGGCCACGAAGCGCACCTCCGCCGAGCGCCTGGCCCCGGGCGTGGATCCCAATGCCCTGGTGGTGGAGCCCTATGCCAATCCCTTCCGCACCTACCCCCTGGAGATGGACTACAGCCGCTTCAAGTCCCTCATCGCCGATGGGGTGGCCTGCTACGTCCTGAATACCGGGGCCTTCATGGGCAAGAAGGTGCAGCCCTCGGACACCCTGGGCATCCTGGAGGCCATCGTGGAAGGCAAGGCGGACTTCCAGCCCTGGGGCCCCTTCGAGGACATCAAGGTCCTGGCCTGGCCGGGCTTCGAGGCCAACCTGAACGACACGACCTACCGGGAGGAGTTCAAGAAGCGCATTGCCGATCGGGTGCTCTTCGTCCAAAGCCGTGCCACGGAGATGGGGGGAACCGACAAGCTGCCCGCCGACGCCCTCCAGGCCCTGCAGGATGTTCTCTCCCGCCTGGGCTGAGCTTCCCCCCTGTCCTTCGGCCCCGCCCCCTCACGGTGGCGGGGTCATTCCTTGAATGGGAACCGTGACCCTCCATCAGACCCTCGTGGCCACTGTGGCCCTGCTCACCCTCCTGGGGGTGGCCCTGGGCCGTTACCCCGTCCTGCGCATGAACCGGGCCACCCTGGCCCTGGTGGGGGCCACCCTGATGGTGGTCCTGGGGGGACTACCCCTCCAGAAGGCCTACGCGGCCCTGGACATGGACACCCTGGTGCTGTTGTTCGCCATGATGGTCATCAATGTGAACCTACGCCTGGCGGGGTTCTTCGGCCTGGTTGCGCAGTGGGTGGTGGCCCTGGCCCGCACGCCGCGCCAGTTGCTGGCCCTGCTGGTGGTGGCGGCGGGGATTCTGTCCGCCCTGTTCCTGAACGACACCATCGTCCTGATGTTCACGCCCCTGGTGCTGGAACTATGCGTGGCCCTGGAGCTGCGGCCGGTGCCGTACCTTGTGGCCCTTGTCTCCGCCGCCAATGTCGGATCCCTGGCCACGATCATCGGCAACCCCCAGAACATGATCATCGGCACTCAGTCGGGGATCCCCTTTGCCACCTTCACGGCGCGCCTGGGACCCGTGGCCCTGGCGGGCCTTGCCCTCACCTGGCTCGTGCTGGTGGGGGTCTATCGAACGGATTTCCGCGCCTCCTGCTTCCCGACGGGGCCGAGCCTGACGGTGCGGGTCCACCGGCCCCTGCTGCGCAAGTGCGCCCTGGCCTCCCTGCTCATGGTGGGGGCCCTGGGGGTGGGGGCGCCCATCGCCCTGGCTTCCCTGGCGGCGGCGGCCTTCCTGCTGGTCACCCGCAGGGTCAAGCCCCAGCGGGTCTTCCAGGAGCTGGACTGGTCCCTGCTCGTATTCTTCAGTGGTCTCTTTGTGGTCACCGGGGCCCTGGGACACAGCGGGCTCACGGAACGGCTCTTCCGGCTGGCCAAACCCATGGCGGACCAGGGGGTGGCCAGCCTCACGGCGGTGGCGGTGGTGCTCAGCAACCTGGTGAGCAACGTCCCCGCGGTGATGCTGTTCCGGCCCCTGGTGGGGGGCTTCGAGGATCCCCACCGTGTTTGGCTCGTGCTGGCCATGGCCACCACCCTGGCGGGAAACCTGACCCTCCTGGGTTCTGTGGCCAACCTCATCGTGGCCGAGGGCGCCCGCCAGCGCGGGGTGCACCTGGGCTTCCTGGAATACCTGAAGGCGGGGGTGCCCATCACCCTGGCCACCCTCCTCGTCGGGATCCTGTGGTTGTCCTAAGGCTCATGGAATCGTCGTATCCCTGCGCCTGGCTCCCAGGGGGAAATCTGAGACACGGAGAAGTGCAAGAGATCGCGGAGAATGCCACCCGTGCGTGGCATCTCTGGATCGTGGCTCACGTCGCCGCGACCTGCGAACCCCTGAAGAAGCGTATAGACTGAACCTTCTGAATCCCTGATCCCGTCTGGAGCCCCCCATGGGAACTTGCACCTTCATTACCGGTCCACGGCACTCGGGCAAGCTCGCCTACGCCCTTGGCCGCGCGCGCAGTCTCGGGCCGAATGTGGTGCTGGCCAGCCTTCAGGCCGCAGAGCCGGAGCATCTGGAGCAGAAGGTCAACCTCCTCCGGCGCCGTGCCACGCTGCCCTCCGACGTTCGTTTCCTGGATGTGGAAGGGGACCTGGCTTCCCTGAATGGACTTGTGCCCAATGCCTCTGCGGTGGTGGTGGACAACATGGGGGTCTGGCTCACCCGGCGCCTTCACCTGGAGGACGAGGCGATCAGCGAGGTCTGGAAGACCGAGCTGGCGGCCCTCAAGGCCTTCCCCTGGCCCTGCTTCCTCCTGAGCCAGGAGATGGGCTGGGGCTTCGGCTCCGAACGTCCGGAGGAACGACGCTACGCCGCCCTTATGGGTCGGCTCAACCGCCTCACCACGACCCAGGTGAACGAAGCCTGGCTCGTGGTGGCGGGCTGTGCGATGGCGATGCGTTAGCTAGCGGAGGCCCAGCTTGGCCTTCAGGGCCGCTGGAACCGCGTCCTTGTGCAGGGTGACGTAGAAGGTCTTGGCCAGCATGTAGTTCCGGCTCATGTACAGATAGCCCTTGTGGGCGCCCTGGGGGCCCCAGGAGTTCTTGATCTTGTAGAACTTCTGCCCCTTGTGGTCCGCGGCCAGTCCCACGCAGTGCATGGAATGGTCGTCGGTGGTGCTCCAGTTGTTGAACATGGCCGTGCGCAGGTCGGCGGTGAGGGTCAGCTCCTTCTCCTCCTCAGGCTTGGCCTCGGGATCCAGGAGGAGGGCATAGCCCGTCTTCATGGAGAAGCCGCCCTCGCTGATATCGCTGGCGATGGCGAAGGAATAGCCCTGGGTCAGGGCATGGTCCATCAGGGCCTCGAATTCGCCCAGGGGCACGTTCAAGTAGGACGCGTTCTGCATCCAGTTGTCCGCGGTCTCCAGGCGGAAGGGCTTGTGGTCGGGGTAGAGGGTGAAGCTGCCGATGCTCACGAACTCATCGGGGTTGACCTTCAGGCGGTCCTTGGCGAAGGACTGGGGGGTCCAGGTCTTCCCTTCGTACGTGAAGGTGGTCACCCGCTTCCCCAGATAGGCGTCCAGGATGCCCTCCAGGCCCTGGATCCACACGGGGCTGAGGGGCGAGGCCTTCAGGATGCCGTCCAGGTAGCCCTTCATGCCCCCCACCATTGCCTTGTGGTTGTGCTCCTTCTGGCCGGGCAGCAGGCCGGTGTAGACGGACTCGGGCACCACGCCCGCCTGGGCCAGCACGGTGAAGTAGTCCGGGTTCTGGCAGCCTTCGCCCCAGCTCCCATCCCCCCGCAGGCGCAGCACATGCTGGGCCCGGATGGGATACATGGCCCGGACGATGTGCATTTCGGAAAGGTCGAACTCGCCAAGCCCCTTGCGGATCAGCTCGCTCTCCAGGAAGGACGTGGTGGCGAAGCACCAGCAGGTGCCCGTCTTGGCCTGGGCCTTCACGGAGGTGTGGGGGATGAGCTTGGTGTCGGTGAAGGTCCGGGCCGGGGCCGGGGCCGAGGGCGTGGCGGGAGCCTGGGCCAGGAGGGCTGGAAGGGCAAGGCAAAGGGAAAGGCTGGTGACCACGCGCATGGGGGCTCCGGGAATTAATGCATCGTAACGCGAGGATGGTGCCTGGGCAAACCCGAAGGCATCGCTTGAAGTGACCCAATGCCCAAATCACCGCTCCACCGGCCCTGGTGGACACGCATGGATGAAACCAGGATGTGGGTGCGTCGACGGGGAGATCGGGGTATCTTGGGTGCGCGAGAGCCCGTTCGAGATTATATTCAATTCAAGTTCATCGCGGACGGACTGATTGCTTTTATCCCTTTCATCCCGGCCATCCCTGTTATTCCATTTTCTAAAAATAATCACCGCGAGACACATTACCTGTATGCCACTCATCCTGTGTATCCAGGTCACAATCCCCGCTCGAGTCCAAGGGTTCAATTTCCACACAGGAACAGAGAATGATGATTAACAGGGGTGGAAGGGATGGAAGGGGTGCTTTTCTGGGGAGGATGGGGCGGTCCGATTTCCGATCGGAGATGGTCTTCTCACGACACGACCCAAATTCCTAGCTCAGCCGATCCAGGCCTTGGCTTCCGAAATGGCTTACGCGATGACCTGGTCGTCGACCCCGTGCCGACGCAGGCTGTCCACGATCCGTTTCCCGTGATCGTGCTCGAGCATGGCCAGGTCCTTGCGGAGCCCTTGGTCGTTGTAGGCCCTGATCAGGGGCTGGTAGCCCGAGCACCCAAGGTGGAGGCGATGGACTTTAAATCGTCGATCACACCTACTAAGAATGAATCAAGTACAGCCTCTCCTGGGCCCGGCTCAGCCATTCCACACCGTCCTCGGTGACCGCCACGATCTCTTCGCAGGTGGCCACGCCATGGCCGGGAACCGTGAGCCGGGGCTCCAGGGTGTAGACCTGGTGGGCCTCCACCGCCAGTTCCGCCAGGGCCCCGTAGCGCTCCCAGCGGGGACACAGGAGGCCCGCGCCATCGTGGGCGCTGCGACCCACCTGGTGGCCCAGGGCGTGGGGGAATTCCGCATAGCCGCGTTCCGTGATGTAGGTGCGGGCCACGGCATCCACATCCGCCCCCTTGATGCCCGGCCGGAGCGCCGCTGCGCTGGCCCGGATGGAGCCCAGGATGGTGTCGAAGCCGTGCTGCACGGCGCTGGGGGCCTCGGTCTCCCCGGGGCGCAGGAAGTACCAGGTACGCTGGAGGTCGGAGACGTACTCGTCCTTCTTGACGCCGAAGTCCACGTTCATGATGTGGCCGGGCTCGATGGGGCGATCCGTGGGGCCGGCATGGCAGCCCGCACTGTCGGGGCCTGTGAAGACCGCGGGGCAGTGGTCCGGATCCCAGGCGAGGGTGCATCCCGGGATCTGGGCCATGTCCTCCAGGATCAGGGCGGCCACCTGCTTTTCCGTGAGGCCCGGCCGCAGCTTGGGGGTCAGCCGGTCGTAGATGTCCACGGTGAGGGCACAGGCCGCCTGGATGCGGGCCCGCTCTGTGGCGGACTTGCGCCCCCGGAGGGCGGAGACCAGGGGCTGGCTGCTCTCCAGGCGCTCCCCATAGGGCGTGCCCTCCAGGGCCTTCCGGAGCACCAGGTACATGCCGTGGGTGAGGCCATCGGACATGGTGTCGTCCGTGGAGGTGTTGATGGCGATGCGGGCGGGACCCAGGCGCGCCAGGACCTTGCGCAGGTCCTCGCTGATGCCACTGGGGTAGCCGATGAGCTCACGGTAGTGCCCCGCGATCTCCACACCGGCACGGTCGATGCCCCCCACGATGGCGATGCGGTCCCCCTGGCGGGTGAGCAGGAAGGCCGCGGGCCAGGTCACGTTCATGCCCACCACCATGTCGAAGCAGGGGTCATGGACGAGGCCCGTCTCCCGCCCGAAGAGCAGCCAGGCATCGAAGCCCGTCCCGTCGAGGATCGCCGGGACCTGGGCCAGTTTCTCTTCCACCATCGGATTGGGCATGGGGACTCCTATTCGCGGTTGTTGGTGAAGGTGACGATGAGCGTGTTCCGCATGGACAGGTAGAGGCCGGGGACGCGCTTCTGGACCCCCACGGCGAAGTCCGTCAGCCGGCGCCGTGCCGCCTCGGGATCCTTGGCATGAAGGGCCAGGGCTTCCTGCTCCACCTTGGACAGCTCCTGGCGGATCTCGGTCTCGAAGGCATTCCGGGCCTTCACCACCTTGGGGAAGGCCTCCTGCCACCGCAGGTTGGCCAGGTTGTCCACGAAGTCGATGGCCCACCGGGCGCTGCCTTCGTGGTAGGCCTCGGGGTCATAGGTCTGGTAGGACGGGTCCACCGCCAGGGCTCCCGCATGCATGGGCACGTAGGGGCTCACGGCGGGATTGTCCAGGTAGACCCAGTAGACCCCCCCGATGGAGGCGGGCAGCCAGCCCCGGAGCTGGGCCACCATGCCGTACTGGCCCCGGTGCCGGGCCACGGGACGCCGGTAGGTCAGCCGCAGCAGCTGGCGCAGATCCTTGCCGGGGAAGGGGGTGGCCAGGGGGCTGCGCTTCATGCCTCCCTTGCCGTCGGGTACGAGCCAGGCGGGATCGCCGGTCATGTCGTAGATGGTCCCTTCCATGGTGCTGCGCTGGAAGGCGATGACCTCCTCCACCCCCAGCTTCCCCTCGGGCTTCAGGGCGAAGGGGTAGATGGAAAGGGGCTCCACGACCTGGTAGTAGGGGGTGTTGCCCTTCCAGGGATCCTTGGGATCCAGGGCGCGGTCCGGCCATGGACCCGCCTTGGGGGCAAAGGTGGAAGCGAAGAGCCAGAAGCGCCCGGTGGCGAACTCCTGGGGCAGGGGGGCGTAGGCCTCCTGCCAAATGAAGGGGCGGCCGGACTTCGGATCGTACCAACCCCGGGCAATGGCCTCCTGCTGGTAGTGCCCACACACCATGAAGTTGGCCTCGTCCTTGGGATTGATCTCCTTGATCACGGACCAGTTGGGAATCGCCACGGCGCCGTCGTCCGGCACCCGCTGGGCGGCCCAGATGGCCCCCGGCCTGCCGCTGGCCTTCTTCCAGCCCTTGCCCACGGCCCCCCCCTTGAAGACCCAGGCCCCCTCCGGGTCGGCGATCCCTGGGCG
>CAZPUI010000049.1:0-15170 GCA_964589695.1 uncultured Solibacteraceae bacterium
GGGGGCGAAGTTCACTTCCAGGTTGTGGTTGTAGGCCACTTCGCGCACGGCCCACTTGGCCACCACCAGCTGGTCCGCGGCCTCCTCGATGGTTACGGGCAGGAACTCGATCTCGTGCTGGACCATTTCCAGGTCGCCCTGGATGATGTTGCCCACTTCCGCATGGCCGTACTTTATGGTGCCGCCCATCTCGCTGATGACCTGCATGGCCTCCCGGCGCACCAGGCCCCATTTGGAGAAGGGGTGGGACTCGTGGTAGCCCTTCTGCTCCACGATGGGATAGATCTGGTCCACCTCGGAGAAGAGGTAGTATTCCAGCTCCCCAAGGGCTTCCATGGTGAGCCCCGTGCGGGCCTTCAACTCCCGCTGGGCCTTGTGCAGGACATATTCCGGAGAACTCTCCAGGGGCAGTCCCTCGTTGTTGTAGAAGCTGCAGATGAGGTCCAGGGTCGGGATCTCCGTGAAGGGGTTCACGAAGGCCGTGCGGTACCGGGGCACCACGTAGAGGTCACTGGAGGAGGCCTGGATGAAGGGGAAGAGGCTGGAGCCGTCCACCCGCTCGCCCATGGAGAGGACCGTGTCCAGGTGCTTCCAGTTGTTGATGACGAAATTGAGCTTCTTGAGCCGACCGTCCCCCGCCACATAGCGGAAATTGATCATCCGGATATCGTTCTGCTCGATGAACCGCAGGATGTCCGCCTTGGTGAAATCCTTGGCCGGTTTCTGCAGAGCCTTGACGATCTTGTTGGGATTCAAGGCAAGGGTGTCTTTCATGGCGCTTTCCTTGTGGGGGGAAGGTTTCCTTGGAGGGCGATGCCCAGGCCCGAGCTGACCCGGGTTCAGGCCCGGGAATACATTTAACCAAATATGGACGCCCATGGAGGCAGACAATGCGCATCGGGCCTCCTTCGGGACAGTTTTGGGTCCTGGCCAAAACAACCTGTACTGAACCTGTTGTTTCGTCACACCCTCTAGGACCAACTTTCGTTTCTGGCAACCTGGAAGAAGGAGGAGGGCAGCATTGGTGCAGCGGAAAGGTCGGACTTCGGCAGGTGACCAGGAACTTCAAAGGCGGTTCACATCCCTTGCGTTCCAGGAGCGCTTCGATGGGCCACCAGCCCCCCTTGGCCACGCGAGTGTCGGCGACCCCCTCTGCAATGGGGTACGTGGATGATCGTTCTAGGCATCTCCGCCTTCGTCCACGATGCCGCCGCATGCCTGGTGGTGGATGGACAGCTGCGGTCCAACGTGGAGGAGGAACGACTCAACCGCGAGAAGCACACGGCGGCGTTTCCAGTCCAGGCCATACGGTATGTCCTGGCGGAGGCCGGCCTTGAACTGTCCGATGTGGATGTCGTGGCCTTCAACTGGAACCCCTGGCATTCCCTGCGGTCGGAGGCTCTGAAATGGCTCTTCGCCCCGGGGCTCGCCCTGAGGATGCTCCGGCACCGCGTGTCCCCGAAGAACTGGAAATCCATTGGAGCCTCGCTGCGCCTACGTTCGGCGCTTGAGCGGAACTTCCCAAGGCAGTTCCGGGGCCGCATCGCTTGGGTGGAACATCACCGCGCCCACGCCGCCTCCAGCTACTACCTGGCGCCCTTCAACCGCCAAGACGCCTTGGCGCTGGTGGTGGATGGGCATGGGGACGAAGCCTCCACCACCGCCTACAGCATCCGCGGGGGGCGTTTCACGGAGCTTCGCCGGTGGCCCATCCTGGACAGCCTGGGCATCCTCTACACCGCCGTCACCCAGTACCTGGGGTTCCGCCCCTACGAGGAGGGCAAGACCATGGCCCTCGCGTCCTATGGACACAACCAACGGGCCGCCGCCTTCCAGAAGGTCCTGCGCCTCGAACCCGAGGGGGGCTTCCGTATCGTGGACAAGCGGATGCTCGGGGTTTGGAACCACCATCACCCGATCCTGAAGGCCCAGTTCGGGGAGCCTCGGCCCCCCCATGCCCCCCTGACCCAGGCCCATTTTGACCTGGCCCACAGCATGCAACAGCGGGTGAAGGAGGCTGTCCTCCACGCCTTGGACCACCTGCGTCGAACCGAGGGACTGTCCAAGGTGGCCCTGGCCGGCGGGGTCTTCCTCAACTGCGACCTGAACCGCGACATCCTGGCCCAGGGGAATTTCGAGGCGGTGTTCGTTCCGCCCTTTGCCTCGGATTCCGGGGGCGCCGTGGGCGCAGCCCTCTACCAAGCCCATGCCGTCCTCGGTGAACCGGTGAGGAGCCCGGGCCTCTTCACGCCCTACCTGGGGCCTTCCTATTCCTCGGACGAGGTGGATGCGGCCCTGGCGGAGGGGGGCCTGAGGGCGCAGGTCCTGGGGGATCCCGTGGAACCCGTGGCGGACCTCCTGGCGGCCCACAAGGTGCTGGGCTGGTTCCAGGGGCGGACGGAATCCGGTCCCCGGGCCCTGGGGAATCGCAGCATCCTGGCCAACCCCACGGCCCCTACGATCCGGGAGTATCTGAATGACCACATCAAGATGCGGGAGTACTTCAGGCCTTATGCGCCCATCGTGACCCTGGAGGACGCCCTGCGCTGCTTCGAGGTGGAGGCCCCCCTGCCCGAGCCCATGAAGTACATGCTGGTCACCCTCAAGGTTCGGGAGGCCTACCGACAGGCCCTTCCGGGCATCACCCACGTGGATGGCACCGCCCGCATCCAACTGGTGACGGAGGCCACCAACCCCCTCCTCCATCGCCTGCTGAAGGCCTTCGGTCGGCGCAGCGGCTTCGAGGTCCTGGTGAACACCAGCTTCAACCGCCAGGAGCCCATCGTCTGCAGTCCCTTGGATGCCGTCCTCTGCTACCAGCGCAGTGGCCTCGACGCCCTGTGCATGGGCGACCGGCTGGTGGTGCGGGACTAGGTCCTCCGCAGCGCCCTTAGGGTCGCATAGGTGGGAAGGGCCACCACCAGCCCCAGGAGGGGACCCACCACCAGGGCGCCCAGCAGCCACTCCCAGAGGCGGTGATGGATCTGGTGCAGCAGGGCCTGGCGGCTGTAGTCCGTCCACCAGACGCCATGGCGCAGGAGGTGCCCCACCTGGATGCAGGCCCAGGGCACGAAGGGCGCCACGCAGAGATTGCTCGCCGCCACCCCCGCCAGGGTGTTCAGGTGCAGGCGGTGATGGACGTAGAGGATGGTGGCCAGTCCGAAGGGGATGATGGGCAGGGACCCGAGGAAGACCCCGCTCCCCGCGGCCACGGCGAGTTCCAGGGGGCTGCCGTGTTCGGTGGCGAGGCGACGCAGGAGCTTTCCGGGCTGCAGAAAGACCTCCTTCAGGCTCACGCCCGACCCCGTCCTCCGGCGGGTCCAGGGGAGGAGGGAGAGGGTCACCAGGGCGGTGTGGAGGACCGCCAACCGTGCGTTGTCCCACCCCTTCCGGAAGTGGCTCACCCGGCCTCCCTCCGGCGCATAGTCCACGGAGATGGGCACTTCCCGGACGGGGTAGCCCGCCCAGGCGATGCGCACCAGGGCCTCGATCTCGAAGGTGTATCGCCGGGTGTGGAAACGGATCCGGCGCAGGGCTTCCACCGGGTAGAGCCGGTACCCGCTCTGGGTATCCGCCAGGCGCAGACCCGTTTCCAGCCTCACCCAGAAATTGGAAAAGGCGCGACCGAAGCGGCTGCTTTCGGGGACCTCGGGCCCCTCCATGGCGCGCACCCCCAGGACCAGGCAGGGGGTGTCCCCGGCGGCCTCCACCAGGCGCGGGGCCTCCGCGGGATCATGCTGGCCATCGGCATCCAGGGTGAGCAGGGCGTCGAAGCCGTGGGATTCGGCCCAGGCCGCGGCGGCCAGGAGGGCGGCGCCCTTCCCGCGGTTGGGGTGGAGCCGAAGGCTCGCTGCATTGAGCCCCACCAACGCGGCAAGGGGATCGTCCGTGCTGCCATCGTCCACAACCAGCACGGGCCAGCCCGTGGCAAGGCTCCGCACCACCACGGACCGGAGGGTGCGGGCATGGTTGTAGACGGGAATGACCAGGAGGACCTTCACGGCTTCCGGGCCTCCACCTCCAGCAGCATGCCGCCGTTGATCACGCACCGCAGCAGGTGGGGACGGATGGCCACCACCTCGAATCCCGCTTCCTGGAGCATGCGCGCCATCTCCCGGCGCGTGCGGGCCCGGAGCCAGAGTCCTTGGCGCAGGGCGTTGCCCACCTGGGTGAAGAAGCGGAAGAGGCTTCGTCGGGCCGTGATGAGGTAGATCCGTCCCCCGGGCGCCACCTCCGGGGCCAGGCGCCGGAGGAGCCCCGGCAGGTCCGCCAGGTATTCCAGGGCGGAGAAGGCGCACACCAGGTCGAAGGGACCGGGCAGGGAGGCCGTTTCCGCGTCGGCGACCAGGGTGCGGATGTGGGTGATTCCGAGCCCTGCGGCCTTCGTTTCCAGGTGCTGCAGCATGTTGCGGCTGAGGTCCACCGCCAGGATCTGGGCCGACCTGGCCGCCATGCGCAGGGTGAAGATGCCCGTGCCGGCACCGATCTCCAGCACCCGTTCCTGCCCCGTGGGCAGCAGCCTGGGCAGGGCCGCCTCGAAGAGGGCCACTTCCCGGCGCCGGGCCACGGCCACCCCCGTCTCGAACTGCTCGTGGTCATAGCCAGGGGCCAACGCATCGTAGAAGGTCTCCGCCGCCCGCCCCGCCGTGGCGAGGGTCGCCATGAGGGGGCGCCCCACCAGGGTGGACACGGGCACCACCTCCAGGCCCCGGGCCTTCAGGCCCTGGAGCAGACGTTCCAGTTCCTGGAGCAGAGCATCCGCCGAACCACGGGGGGGAAGGGTGTCGTGGAGGAGCAACAGGTCCCCAGGTCGCACCTTGGCCAGCAGGCGCTCCGCCAGCCGCCGGAGGCGGCGGTTGCCCGCATCCCAGGCCCGGCAGCTGAAGTTCAGGCAGAACATACCCCGGTCCAGGAGGATGCGCCATAGGGGCGGGGTGGTGATGCCCACGGGGGGACGATAGGCCAGGGGCCGGACGCCGAAGGTCTCAAGAATCCGCTGGCCCCCTTCCACCTCCTGACGCAGGCGGACCCTCCCCTTCAGGGACACCAGGGGGTCATGGTGCCAGCTGTGGTTCCCCACCTCGTGCCCCCGGGCCAGGATGTCCCGCACCAGTTCGGGGTGGGCCTCGGCCCGGGTGCCCACCAGGAAGAAGGCCGCCTTGAGGCCGTGGCGATCCAGCAGATCCAGCACCAGGGGGGTTACCGCGGGATCAGGACCATCGTCGAAGCTGAGGCCCACCCGGGGATGCGATCTGGGACCTCTGCACACGATGGGCAGGTAGAAGGGAAAGCAGGGCAGCACGGGAACCAAAGCACCCAACAGTAGGTAGAGGGCGAGCGGAACCCAGGCCCAGGCCGGGGCCAGGATTACCAGCAGCAGGGCGAGCTGAAAAACCAGAAGACCCGCCAGATGGGCGATGGAAAGGGGCAGGATCATGCTCGGATCATGAGGGCTGGGGCCCCCAAGCGTCAATCCACCGGGCTATCCTGGGTGCAGAGGCACCAGGAATGTCGAGACCCGAAGGATCCGCACTTCACCATGCCCCGCCGTCGGGCGGTCCATGACTCGCATCCTCCTGGTCTCCTCCAACCTCACCACCGATCCCTATCCGGTCCATCCCCTGGGTCTGGCCGCCCTGGCGGCGGCCCTCCGCTCCGCGGGCCACGAGGTGCGCCAGTTTGACGCCTTGGCCTGTGGCGACTGGTCCCAGGCCTTGCCGGAGGTTCTGGAAGCCTTCCAGCCCGAGGTGGTGGGCCTTTCCATCCGCAACCTGGACACCTGTGATGCCCTGAACCCCACCAGCTATCCCGCCTCGGCCCGGGATATGGTGGCGGTGGTGAGGGCCTGCACCACGGCCAAGGTAGTCCTGGGGGGCGCGGCCTTTAGCATGGTGCCGGAGACCCTCCTGGCCTTCACCGGTGCCGACCATGGCATCGTGGGCGAAGGGGAGACCCTTTTGCCCGCCCTGGTGGCCCGCCTGGAAGCCGGGGAGCAACCCGAGCCCATCCTTCGGAATCCTCAACCGCTGGCCCTGGGTACCCTGCCTGCCCCGCAGTACGATCCGACCCTCGTCCGCCACTACCTCGACCATTCCGGCCTGGTGAACCTCCAGACCAAGCGGGGCTGTCCCCATCGTTGTGCCTACTGCAGCTACCCCACCCTGGAAGGTGCCCGCTATCGGTTCCGGGACCCCAAGGCCGTGGCCGAGGACCTGGCGCGCCTGCACCGGGATCATCCCGATCTGCAGGTCTTCTTCACGGACAGCGTGTTCAACGATGCCCAAGGTCACTACCTGGAGGTGGCCGAAGCCTTGTTGGCCCGCAGCCTCAAGGTGCCCTGGGCCTGCTACCTGCGCCCCGCGGGCCTGGGGCGCCGGGAGCTGGCCCTGCTGAAGCGGGCAGGGCTCATGGCCGCCGAGCTGGGAACGGATGCCACCACGGACGCGACCCTGGCGGGGCTGGACAAGGGCTTCTCCTTCGACGATGTCCTGGCCTTCCACGAGGCCTGCCTGGCGGAAACCCTGCCCGTGGCCCATTTCGTCATGTTCGGCGGTCCGGGTGAAACCCCCGATACCGTGGAGGCGGGACTGGCCAACCTCGAACGCCTGCGGCACACCCTGGTCTTTGCCTACGCGGGCATCCGGATCTTCCCCGGCACCCCCCTGGAAGGAAGGGCCCGCCGGGAAGGGCTCCTGGCGCCGGAGGCCGATCTGATGGCGTCCCACTACCACTGTGCCCCGGGATTGGACCTGGAAGCCCGGCTCACGGCGGCCTTCCGCGGCCGCCGGGACCGTTTCTTCCCGCCCTCCAGGGCCAGTCTCCGCATGGAGACCCTCCGGCGCATGGGCTTGCGGGGCCTGATCTGGCCCACCCTCATTCGGTTCCCGGAGGTTCCATGCTGAACCGGCGCCGGATCCTTCTGGTCCATCCCTTGGGCTACGGCGCCGACGCCGCCGAACCGGGCATTTCCGGGGTGGCGACCCAAAGGCTCTTCACGAGCTTGGGACTGGAACCCTCGCCCTTTGTGATCGAGGACGACCTGAAAGGCAGCCCCGTAGCCCCCACCTCTTATGATCGGTCCCTTGCAGCGCTACCCCTTCGCCCCAGTGCTGAAGACCTCATTTCCTTAGTAATCGTCGGGGATTGGCATGGGGTTCCTTCAGGTCGATCCTGTTCTTTTCCATCCAGTTTTCGAAGAACTCGAGTGGAGGCTCACGCGCTGTCTTTTCCCCACATATGTCAGCGAATGCTTAGGAAGGTCGAACTATGAAGCCCCATCCTGGCCCCTGGACTGGCCGGAGCCTGGGAACGCGATGGCAGCATGCGTGTTTCTACGGCCTCATCCGGGTGGTGGGTCGGGTGGGCGCCTATGTCCTGAGCGATGCCGTGGCCCTTTGGTACGTACTCACGCGGTCCGCGGTGCGGGACCAGTGCGCCCCCTACCTGGCACGCCGCTTTCCGGAACGCCGGGGCCTTTTTCGGTTGCTGGATGCCTGGCGCCTCAGTCGCGAATTGGGTCGGATCCTGGTGGACCGGGCAGCTCTGGGCATCCTGGGCCCTCAGGCGCTGAGCAGCGTACTGGAGGGCCCAGATTTACTGGGAGGCCTAATAGCTGAGAACCGGGGTCTGGTCATCCTCACGGCCCATGTGGGGGCTTGGCAGCTGGGGATGGTTTGCCTTTCCCTGCTGGAGGCCCCGGTGACCGTGGTGATGCATCGGAATCCCGGGGATGTGGACCGCCAGTTCTTCGAACATCGTCCAGGTCCCCACCCCTTCCGTACCGTGGACCCCGCCTCCCCCATGGGGGGCGTGTTGAGCCTCTATGGGGCCCTGGAGCGCAAGGAGGTGCTCTGCTTCATGGGGGACCGGGTGATGCCCGGCGCGGGGGGCCTCGTGGAGGTGGACTTCCTGGGCGACCCGATGCCCGTGCCCTTCGGTCCCTTCAAGTTGGCGTCGGCCACGGGGGCTCCAGTTGCGATCTGCTTCTTCCACAAACCTGAACGGGACAGCTTCGAACTGAAGGTGGTGGAGGTGCTCCGCCTCCCCCCGGACCTGGGCCGGAAACCCGAAGCCTATCGCCCCTATGCCCAGGCCTTTGCCAATGCCCTAACCACCTTCGTGACCCAGAGGCCTTACCATTACTTCAACTTCTACGACCTGTGGGCCCCTCGGCCATCACAGGGGGTCGAACCCTGACACCAGGAGCCACCTTAGATGGACACCCGGCAACACCTGAAATCCCTGATCAAGGTCGAACTGAACTTGGAGGACCTCGATTTGGCGGACTTCCATGACGACCTGCCCCTTTTTCGCGAGGGGGTGGGCCTTGACTCCCTGGACGCGGTGGAGCTGGTGATCCTGGTACAGAAGCATTTCGGGGTACAGATCCGGGACCTGGAGGAGAGTCGCCAGATCTTTCGTTCCGTGGCCACCCTGGCGGACCACATCGACCGGGTGAAGGCCGAGTGAGCCGCGGTGTTGCCATTGCGGGGGTGGGCTGCCTGAGCGCGGCGGGGCCCGACCTCCGGTCCAGCCTGGCCAGCATGCTGGCGGGACACCGAAACCCCGCACCCACGCACCGCTTCCCCACCAACCACCCCGTGCTGCCTCCGGTCTTCGAGGTGCCCACGGCCTGGCTGGACCCCAGCTTACCCCGCACCCTGGCCCTGGCCTTGGCCGCCACCCGCCAGGCCCTCGAGGACGCGGGGCTATCCCAGGAGGCACTCGGTGGCTTGCGGGTCGGCCTCTGCCTGGGCACCACCGTGGGTCAGGTGAGCATC
This sequence comes from uncultured Solibacteraceae bacterium, assembly GCA_964589695.1. Taxonomy (GTDB): domain Bacteria; phylum Acidobacteriota; class Holophagae; order Holophagales; family Holophagaceae; genus CAZPUI01. The sequence continues at coordinate 8,781 of CAZPUI010000049.1, forward strand.
GATGAGGCCGCCCACGCCGTCCTCCACCGCGGGGGAACCCCGGACCCGGTGGCCCTCCTCGAGACCCGGGACTTCAACCTGTCCCTGGGCCTGGCCACCCTCCTGGGCTGCCGGGGCCCCTGCCAGACCGTGGTGAATGCCTGTTCCAGTGGAACCGATGCCCTTGGATTGGGGGCTTCCTGGATCACCGCAGGCCTCTGCGACCTGGTCCTGGCGGGGGGAGCCGATGCCCTGGGCCGCATCCCCATGAACGGCTTCATGGCCCTGAAGGTGGTGGATATGGAGCCTTGCCGTCCCTTCTGCGCGGACCGCCGCGGGCTGAACCTGGGGGAGGGCGCCGGGATCTTTGTCCTGGTGTCCCCGGCCCTTGAGGCCAGGCAGCGGGTGCGGGGTCGGATCCTGGGCTATGGGTGCGCCGCGGATGCCTACCACGCCACGGCCCCCCATCCCGAGGGCCGGGGGCTGCGCAAGGCAATTGGGGAGGCCATGACCCGGGCGGGGGTGGGTGCGGGGGACTTGGCCTTCGTGAATGCCCATGGAACCGGCACCCCGGACAATGATCGGGTGGAAGGCCGGGTGCTGGCCCAGGAACTGCCCGGGGTGCCCTTCGTGAGCACCAAGGCCTACACGGGCCACACCCTGGGGGCCGCGGGAGCGGTGGAGGCCGCCTTCACCCTGGCCTCCCTGGAGTCCCAGCGCCTTCCGGGTCTGCCCGTGGCGGAACCTCGGGATCTTGAAATTTGGGGTGCCGCGGCGGCAGCCCCGATGGACGTGCGCGGCACCGCCGCCCTCTCCCTCTCCCTGGCCTTCGGGGGCAACAACGCGGCCCTGGTGCTGGAGGTGCAGCCATGATCAGGATCCTGGGATGGGGGGTCGTGGGGGGATTTGGTGCAGGCCGCAGGGCCCTGCTGGAGGCCGCCTCCCGGGGGAGCGTACCTCCCGGCCGACTTCACGCCGGTACCCACGAAATCCCAGCCTTTCGGGCCGATGCCTCGGGTCTGGGGGCCCATGTACCCAAGCGGGCCCTGCGCAGGGTGGATACCATCAGCCGCTTTGCACTCCTGGCCGCCTTCGAGGCCCTGGAGGCAGGGGGCCTGCACGCCGGCGAGGCACCTGCCACCGGGTTGGTGTACGCCAGCGGCTTCGGGCCTGTAGGGGCCACCCAGGGCCTGCTGGAATCCATCCTGGAGGGCGGGGACGCCCTGGCCTCCCCCATCGATTTCGCCTCCTCCCTTCACAACGCCACCACGGCCCACCTCTCCATGCTCCTGGGCCTGGAGGGCCCTTGCGTCACCCTGTCCCAGGGGCGCTGTTCCCTCCATGCGGCCCTCAGTACCGCGGCGCTCTGGATCGGGGAAGGGCGCGCCTACCGGGTCCTGGTGGCGGTGGCGGAGGAGCTCACGGATTTCATGGGCCAGGCCTGGCTGCGATCCCCAGGCCCCCCGCCGGGAGAGGGCGGAGCCGCCTTTCTGCTGGGCAAGGAGGGCCTGGGGAATGGGGCCTGCCTGCGGGAGGTGCGGGTGGAGCGAGGCCCAGCCCCATGGGCCGAGGAGACGACCGTCGAGGCCTCCCGCGTGTCCCAGCTCTGGGGTGACAGCCCCCTTGTTCCGGCCTTTGAAGTCGCCCTGGCCCTGTCCCAAGGTGGAGCGCATCAAATGCTGACCACGGATTCTTGCGGAACTTGGGGGTTGGTTGAGGTGTTCTAAAGTGGCAGTCACACGGGCGCTGACCACAAAGGCTGTTCATTTGACGCGAAATAATCTCCCAACACGTACTGACCTCACAAAGAATATTCAATGACTATACAAAAATTGGCTTTCCCCCTCTGGATTGGAAACACTGCATGCCTGGTGAGATTTTGTCAAAATACAGTGATATTGTCTGTAAATTTAATTTATTTATCTCTGTTTATTCTTCTCATTGGTTGCACAAATTTATCGAAGGTCGTTCTTGATAAGGACCCAACGCTTAGCACACGCTACCACCACAATCGGAATATCCGATTGGAAGTGGAAGAACTCGTTTGTCCGCTGATAAATAGCGGCCATACACCAAGCATGGAAGTAGGTGTACTTACTGAGGATGGAAAAGAATTGTTCTTTGGATTTGGCATCGCAGACAAAGTTTCTGGGAAACGTCCTGATGAACACACACCATTTGCCATTGGCTCCCTGAGCAAAGGTTTTCTTGCCGAGATAGCTGCTGTGCTCGTAGGGAAAGGTGTTATTAAGTGGGAAATGACACTGGGCGAGATTTTCCCTGAATCAACATCGTTTAGCGACGATGCCAAGCGAATCACCCTGGAAGAATTGGCTTCTCATTCGTCTGGCCTGCCGAGGCAGCCAATGGATGCGAAAACAGGCAAAGAATTTCTGGCTTTCCTGTTTGGTGGTAAAAATTTCTACAGTCATTTTGACGATAATTATATCGACAGATTTCTGACTACCTTCCGTCGACCTCGAAATCGTCTGGTATATTCGAATATCGGATATGGTCTCCTTGCTAGGGCCATCAAGCATAAAACTGGTCAGTCCCTTGACCAATTACTTCGCGAGCATCTGACAGAACCACTTCAGTTATACCGAACGGGCTATTCCCACTCTCCATTGAGCATATTGCCAGGCGCTGCAATAGGGCATGCGGGAGATCAACCAAAATTCATTCGTCGTGGAAAGCCCCTTAACCACTGGACGTTCTCGCCATTCATGCAGGGCTCCGCAGCGATGCACTCAGACGCAGCTGACTTGCTTCGCTACGCTCGGGCCCATCTATTTGATTCTGGAGCGACCTTGAATGCAGCTTTTACGGATGCAATGAGACCCCGACATATTACAGGAAAGGAAAAATATGCATTGGGCTGGCTTCATAAGGAAATTCAAGGATTAAATATTATATACCAAATAGGATATGTGGGTGGATACAGTTCTTTCATTGGACTGGTGGCGGAGCCTAAGATCGCGGTGGTGGTATTACAAAATTCCTTTAACTGGACCGATCATGTGGGTCAAAGACTATTGATAAGAATGGCTTGTTCTGAAAACACAAAAAGCGAATCTTGATTTAGGAATATTTCTCGAGCCCAGAGGCAAGGACTTAAGGAATAATTCTCCTATCCCAAGGCGGGCAGAAAGCTAAGTGTAAGTTCTGTCCTTCATCCCTCGCAGCGAAACACCAGCGAGGTGTTGATTCCGCCAAAGGCGAAGTTGTTGGTCATGAAAGTGTCGCCCCCAAAGGGCCTGGGGGCCCCCAGGACATAGTCCAGGTCCGCACAGCGTGGGTCCGGATTCACAAGGTTCAGGGTGGGGGCCACCCAGCCCTCCCGCACCATGGCGATGCCCAGCCAGGCCTCCAGGGAGCCGCAGGCGCCCAGGGTATGGCCGAAGTAGGACTTCAGGGAGGAGATGGGCACGGGTCGGCCAAAGGTGTTCCGGGTGGCATGGCTCTCGGCGATATCACCACTGTCTGTGGCAGTGCCGTGGGCGTTCACCCAGTCCACCGCTTCCGGGGGGAGTCCTGCATCCTCCAGAGCCAGGGCCATTGTGATGGCCATGGTCTCCATCTGGGGGGAGGTGACATGGACGCCATCGGAGTTGGTGCCGAACCCAAGGATCTCAGCGTAGATGGTGGCGCCCCGGGCCAGGGCGTGGTCCCGGGCTTCCAAAATGAGGGTAACGCCCCCTTCGCCCACCACCAGGCCATCCCGCTCCTTGTCGAAGGGGCGGGGCGTGGTGCCGGGGGCCTCGTTCCTCAGGCTGGTGGCGTAGAGGTTGTCGAAGACCGCGGCGCTGCAGAAGGTCAGTTCATCGGACCCCCCCGCCACCATCAGATCCTGTTTGCCGTAGCGGATGGTTTCGAAGGCATAGCCCAGTGCCTGACTGCTGGAGGTGCAGGCGCTGCTGGTGGGAATGACCCGGCCCGTGAACCCGAAATGGAGCCCAATGTTCACGGCGGCGGTGTGGCTCATGGCCTGGATGTACCCAGTGGCGCTGATGCCCCGGAAGTTGTTGTCCAGGGTGCTCTTCCCCAGGGCGATCATGGGCTCGAGACTGCCCGAGGAGGAACCGTAGGCGATGCCCGCACGGCCCGTCTTGAGCATGGGATCACCCATCAGCCCCGCATCTTCCAGGGCCAGTTCCGTGGCCCGCACCCCCAGGAGGGCCACCCGGCCCATGGAACGGATGATCTTGCGGGGATAGTGGGCGGGCACGGTGAAGTGATCCGCAGGCGCCCCCAGCCGGGTCTGAAGGTCCTGAAAATGCTCCCATTCGGGCATGGCGCGGACGGCGCTCCGCCCCTCTCGGAGGGCCTTGGCGATGGCCTCGAAGTTGTCCCCCAGGGCCGTGACCCCCCCCATGCCCGTCACCACCACCCTTCGAGTCACACCATGCCTCCATTCACCCCTAGGACTTGGCGGGTGATGTAGCCCGCCTGGTCCGACATCAGGAACCCCACCGCCGCCGCCACATCCTCCGGCTGTCCCACCCGCTTCATGGGTACGGCCTGGAGGGCCAGGTCCAGTTCCACCCGCGCCAGCATGTCAGACGCGATGAGCCCCGGTGCCACGGCATTCACCGTGATGTTCCGGCTGGCCAGCTCCACCGCCAGGGCCTTGCAAGCCCCAATGAGCCCGGCCTTGGCGGCGCTGTAGTTCACCTGCCCGCGGTTGCCCACCACCCCGCTCACGGAGGAAATGGCCACGATGCGACCCCCTTTACGCAGGCGGATCATGGGCATCACCAAGGGATGCACCACGTTGAAGAAGCCGTCCAGGCTCGTGTCAAGAACCACATCCCACGCCTCGGGGGTCAGGGCCGGAAACGCATCATCCCGGGTGATGCCCGCATTCAGGACCACGCCCCAGAAGGCACCGTGGGCCTCCACATATGCCTCCAGGCAGGCCTTGACCGCCTCCCGCTGGGTCAGGTCGAAGGTGAGCAGGTCCGCCGCCCCACCGGAAGCCTTAATCATTTCGCACAGGGCGCGTCCTTCTTCCACCCTGCTGCGGCAGTGGACCGCCACCCTGAAACCATCGCCCGCCAGGCGCAGGGCGATGGCGCGGCCGAGGACGCCGGTGGCACCCGTCACCAGAACGCGGCGGGACAGGGGGATCATGTTCATGGCTCCTCAAAGACTTTGAGCAGGGCGGTGGCGGCAGGATGCCCATCCGCTTCCAGTACGCATTCGAAGGCCCAGAGGCCGCTCTCGTCGCAGTAGTTGGGGCGCACCTCCACTTCCAAGCGGGTCCCCACCGGGAAGGCGGCTTGGTGGCTCTGGTAGCTCCGTGTGCCCACGAGGAACCCGAGCTTGGGGATTTCGCCTTCGCCGAGTTTCTTGGCCCCGCTGTAGGCGGCGATGGTTTGGGCCATGAGTTCGATCCCGAACCACCCAGGCAGGGCCCCTGAGGCGTCCAGGTACCAGCCCCCCGGCGCCACCGTGAACCAGGTCCGGCAGTGGGTGGCATCGGCGCGCAGGAGGCCATCCAGCAGACACATGGGAGGTGCGTGGGGAACCACGGTCGTGATGGGAACCTGGGAAGGGGGAACCGCCTGTGCGACGCGCGGGCGAGGCTCATCCTGAAATGGCCCTTGCCCCCCGCCCCCGCCTTGAACCACCGGCCCTCCCCCGTGTCCCGCGCGGAGGGCCCCGAGGCCAACGAACGCGAAAGACGAATTTACCATGGGCTGGCTTGGGCCAACCTGAACACCTACGAAGAGGTCTCCAGACGCAGGCAGAGGTTGTTCCCTCCGAAGGCCATGCTGTTGCTCAGGCAGCTGCAGATGGGACCCCGCGAGGTGCCGGGGGTCACCAGGGACAAGAGGGGGAGGTCGGGATCGGCCATACCATCCCAGCAGTGGGGTGGCAGCAGTCCTAAGGGGTTCCAGTCGGGATGCAGGGTCAGCCAGCAGAACGCCAGTTCCATGGCCGCCGCTGCGCCCAGGATATGTCCCGTGAGGGGTTTGGTGCCGCTGCAGGGGATGCCCTCGGGGAAGACCTCTGCCACGGCCCGGGCCTCCATGGCATCGTTCTTGGCGGTGCCCGTGGCATGGAGGTTCAGGTACAGGGCGCCTCCACCATGCCCATCCAGGGCCTCCCCCAGGATGCGCACCACCCCGGCCCCTGTGGGGTCGGGACTGGAGAGGTGGTAGGCATCGGACCCTTCACCCAGACCCGCAAGGACGATCCCCGGGGCTTCCTTCTCCAGGAGAAAAAGCACGGCCCCTTCTCCGATGTTGATGCCTTGGCGGTGAAGGCTCATGGGGTTGGTCAGGGTCGAGGTGGTGGCCTCCAGGGCCGTGAAACCGTTCAGGGTCGGCGCCGAGGGGCTCTCCACCCCACCGGCCAGCCCGGCACCGAGAAGCTGGGAGAGACGGTATGAGCACGGTCTCGACC